>CAZVXJ010000219.1:0-5811 GCA_964631675.1 uncultured Alphaproteobacteria bacterium | reverse complement strand
GATCAGCAGTATGAGGCAGGGACGCACAAGGTAATGTTTGACGGTTCGAAACTCTCGTCCGGAATGTACTTCGCGCAGTTAAGCGTCGGCAATTCGGTCAAGACACAGAAGCTAATGCTGCTGAAGTGAGGATGTAAACAGGTAGCGGATTCTCCCCTCCGCTACTAATTCCACGGTAAGTCAGGAGTTTCGTCTGCGAGGGCTGCCCCATCATTTTGGGGCGGCCCTCTTGTTGTTTCCAATTAGCATGATGGTTGTTGACTTAAACGGCAAAGTTGCTTAACTTGGCAAATTACTCACAGCCAGACCGGGTCTGGCAGATCATCCATTGTCTGTTCCCAGGAGACTTGAGTGGCTGAAAACTTTGCCGCAGGTGTGGATATCGGAGGAACCAACAGCGTCGTCGGGCTGGTGGATGCCTCGGGACGCTGCGTCGGTGTGTCCAGCGTGTCCACGACAGGATTTGATTCCCCCGCCGTGCTCGTCGCGACCTTAAAGACAAGAGTCGATTCGCTGCTTGCCGGGCAAGCCACTGGAGCCAAACTCATAGGCATAGGCGTTGGCGCACCCAATGCGAACTTCTACAAAGGGACGATCGAGCACGCTCCGAATTTACGCTGGCCCGGTGTGATTCCGCTGGCAGAACTCTTTCGCCAGAACCTGTCGGTGCCGGTCATTGTGACGAACGATGCGAATGCCGCTGCGGTCGGCGAGGGAATGTTCGGCGCCGCAAAAGAGATGCGGGATTTCATCGTCATCACGCTGGGCACGGGTGTCGGGAGTGGGATTGTGGTGGGCGGCGAACTGCTCTACGGTCACGACGGATTCGCAGGAGAGATTGGCCACACCATCGTGGATCCTCAGGGCCGGCAATGCGGCTGCGGCCGGCGAGGATGTCTGGAAACCTATGCGTCGGCCGGCGGCATCAAGCGAACCATATTCGAACTGCTTGCTTCGCAGAAGCACCCGAGTGTGTTCCGCTCAGTCAGCTTTGAAGAGGTGACCGCCAAAGCCATTACAGAGGCGGCGCTCCAAGGCGATCCGATCGCGTGCGAAGCGTTCGAGTACACGGGGAAGATTCTCGGGCTCAAGTTGGCAGATGCGATTGCCCACACCAGTCCGCAGGCTATTTTCCTGTTCGGTGGCCTGGCGCACGCGGGCGAACTGCTGTTCGAACCGACGAGACGATGGATGAATGAGTATACTCTGAACATTTTCCAGGGAAAAGTCAAGTTGCTTCCTTCGGGCTTGCCCGCAGACAATGTGGCAGTACTTGGTGCCGCCGCTCTCATATTTCAATCTCTCCGCAAAAGCTAATTCCCCACATTCTCCGTCCAACCGCAATGCCAAATTCCACCACTCCCAACGGTAACTCGCGAGAGTACAGCTATGGACTCGCGCTTGCAATCATCACCATCCTGTTCTACCTCTGGGGATTCATGACAGGATTCAATGACGTGCTCGTGCCGCACTTCAAGAGCTTGTTTGATCTGAATTATATGAAAGTAATGCTGATTCAGTTCTGCTTCTTCGCGGCGTACTTTGTGATGTCGCTGCCATGCGGCCGAATCGTTTCGATCGTAGGTTACCAGAAGGGAATTGTGCTGGGTTTGACCACCGCAGGTGTGGGAGCACTGATGTTCTACCCGGCTGCAGCGCTGTTGTCCTATCCTCTGTTCCTCGCGGCGCTTTTCGTCCTTGCGTCAGGCATCACCATGCTGCAAGTTACGGCCAATCCGTATGCGGCGATCCTTGGAAAACCTGAAACGGCTTCCAGTCGCCTGAATCTTGCACAGGCCTTAAATTCTCTGGGTCATACGAGTGCGCCATTCGTGGGCGGCTTGCTTGTGCTGAGTTCCACAGTTGTCACGGCCGATCAATTGGCAGGTCTGTCTGAGGCGGAGCGCACTGCGCGCAGGGTTTCGGAAGCGGGTGCAGTGCAAGGGCCTTATTTGTTGTTGGCTGGCGCGTTGTTCCTGATTGCCGCAGTTATGTATATCCTCAAATTGCCCGTGATTGCGACGGCTGAAGATCATCATGCGAAAAATGCCAAACTGAGCGATGCGCTGAAGCACCGGCATTTGAAACTCGCCGCGGTTGCGATATTTCTTTATGTGGGGGCGGAAGTTTCGATTGGCAGTTTTCTCGTGAATTTCTTTGGGCAGGAGGATATTGCGGGACTGGCGCCGGCGGTGGCAGCGGGATTTGTCAGCTACTATTGGGGCAGTGCCATGATAGGACGGTTTCTCGGCTCTGCACTGATGCAGAAATTCAAACCCCGCCATGTGCTCGCTATCGCGGCATCCATGGCCGTACTCCTCGTGCTGATTACCACGGTGGTGACGGGACGCGTGGCCATGTGGACGATCATCTCTGTGGGCTTTTTCAATTCGGTCATGTTCCCCACAATTTTCACGCTCGGCATCGAGGACCTCGGCAAACTGACCAGTCACGGTTCAAGCATTCTTATCATGGCCATTGTGGGCGGGGCGATCATTCCCGTGCTGCAAGGTGCGCTCGCCGATAACTTCGGCATTCAGCGCGCCTTCATTCTACCTGCAATCTGCTACTGTTATGTGATCTACTTTGCTCTGAAGGGTTCGCGACATGCGACGGCCAGTGCGTAATGCAGTGCGGAATCACTCCCTGGCTTTGGCGGCCAAAAGTACTCTCCCCTCTGCTTTAGCGGGGGGGCAGGGGGGGTCTCCTCTCAGCCACCTCATCCTCTGCTCTCTTCTTCTCATGCATCCGCTCTTCGCTAAAGATCCTGCCTCTTTCGTCAATCCATTCATTGGCACGGACGCGCACGGACATACCTATCCCGGGGCGACGGTACCATTTGGCATGGTGCAGGTAAGTCCGGACAACGGAAAGAGCGGGTGGGATTGGTGCTCGGGTTATCATGCCTCATCGGATACCATCGTGGGTTTCTCGCACACACATCTGAGCGGTACCGGTTGTGCGGATTTGGGTGATATTCTGTTCACTCCGACTATCACGCGGCCAAACCCCAAGGATTTGGTCGAACAGATCTTCTCGCACGCGGACGAAGAAGCATCACCCGGCTTCTATTCCGTAAGATTGCAAGACGGTATTCGGGCGGAGCTGACCGCTACCGAGAGAGGGGCGATGCACCGTTATTCCTATCCGGGCGGAAGCGCCGCTTTCTTCGTGATCGATCTTGGCTATGGGCAGGATGACTCGCCGCAGCAGACGCTCATTCAGAGCATCAGCGACAGGATCATACAGGGCTATCGCTACTCCTCTGGGTGGGCGCCGGAACAGCGCATTTATTTTTGCGCGGAGTTTTCGCGGCCGTTTGTGAACGCGGAGATCTCTGGCGACGGCGAGGACTTTCATCCGGCTCCAAACGCAACGGGCAAACGCGCAAAGATGCTGCTCTCATTCGGGAAAGAGACGAAAGAGCCGCTCCTCGTGCGTGTGGGAATCTCGGCCACATCGCTCGTTGGCGCACAAAAGAATCTTGAAAAGGAAATCGCAGATTTCGATTTTGAGCGCGTGAAGACTCAGGCTCGCGAAAAATGGAACGCGTCGCTCGGTAGAGCACAGGTGGAAATGCAGAGTGAAGCGGACCGCACGACTTTCTATACGGCACTCTATCATGCGTTTCTTGCACCCACTTTGTTTAATGACGCGGATAAGTCCTACCGCGGTGGGGATGGCAGGAATCACGAAGGTGATTTCAACAACTACTGCACGTTTTCGCTCTGGGATACGTACAGAGCAGCCCATCCGCTCTATACCATTTTGCAGCCGGAGCGTGTGAACGATTTTGTCAACTCAATGCTGAGTTTTCACGATCAGCACGGCAATCTGCCGGTCTGGTCATTGGCCGGCGACGAAACGTGGTGCATGATTGGTTATCATTCGGTTCCGGTGATTGCAGATGCCTGGAAGAAGGGATTTCGTGGATTCAGTCAGGAACGGGCGTATGCCGCAATGACGGCCAGCGCCGGAGCTTTCAGCCGTGGTCTCGAATTCTACAACGGTGTGCGCGTGGAACCTCTCGAGTTGAAGCGAAAAGAACTGAATCAGAGTTATATCACACCAACGCAAGCTCGGCGAGTTTCTGCATTGAGCGGCAACAACTCTGTGCTGGCCGGATACTCGAAAACCATCTCCGGAGAGAAGATTCACTACCACTCTTCGTACCCTGAGGTGAAAGATGCATTAATCTCCCGGGCGACCGACGGGAAAATGGAAGTAGAGTGGGAATCAGAGCCGCTTCCTGCGAATCATTTGAGTGATACCGTTACATTAATGTGGGCAGCAGGACACTGCGCGCACTGGGGAAGGCACCGCTTCGATTTGTATGTGAATGGAGCGAAGTGGCTGAACTTTTACACTTCGGCCGACTCGTCACGAACTTCGTGGCAGGAAAAGGGTGACAATGGTTCACTGCTGACATTCATTCCCACCTGGCGCGACGTGCATCAGGATCATTTTGGTGATATGTTCCTGACGATTCCCACCGGACTGCTTAAAGATGACAAAGCGGTACGGATCAAAATCGCCGGTGAAAATGCCGGAAGCAGTGATTGGTATATGACATTCGAACACCATTCACGGAACGCAATTCAGATCGATCAGGAGTATGCGCTGGCTTCACATAAGTCTTCCAAGGCACAGTTTGTCCGGGTGCAAATTGAGTCACTTGTGCGGCAGGACGGCAAGACAATTTTTCTGGCTGAGCCTCCGATGACCATCGACGGTGTGCTGAGCGAGATTGGTATCATGCCCGGGCTAAACAGCTTTTTAGTTCCCATTCGAGCGGTAGATGCGGACACTCCGGTTCGCTTTTCCTGCGAAGTCCTGGGCAGGCGTCTCGATTCGATTCCGGCCTGGAGGCTTCCGCAGGAAGAGATCTTTAAGCCCATTCATCCCATGCGATACATGCCTGCCGACAAAGTTCACGAATCGGTGTCCAAAACTCTGGAATATGCCTACGACGACTGGTGCATTGCGGAAATCGCGCGGGATCTGGGAAGAGCGGAGGATGCACAGTATTTTGCAGATCGTGCCACATACTGGAAAAGCCTGTTTGACAGTACGACCGGTTTCATGCGAGGAAGGAAGTTTGACGGCAGTTGGGTTTCGCCATTCAACCCGCGCTTCGGCACACAGAAGCAGCCGGAGTATACCGAAGGAAATGCATGGCAATACAGTTGGTACGTGCCGCACGACGTTGGCGGTCTGATTGAAGCACACGGGGGCAATGAGCAGTTTTCGCAGAAACTCGATTCGCTGTTTGAGCAGGATTCCAATCTCGAAGATGCGGGCGCCACAGCGGACATGACCGGATTGATTGGCCTCTATGCTCATGGCAACGAGCCAAGCCATCACATCGCCTATCTCTACAACTTTTGCGGTCAGCCGTGGAAGACACAAAAGCTGGTGCGCAAGATTATGCGCGACTTTTACACGGACAAGACCGACGGCCTCTGCGGCAATGAGGATTGCGGACAAATGAGTGCATGGTACATTTTCAGCGCGCTTGGATTTTATCCGGTGAATCCAGCCGATGGAAAATATTGGATCGGGAGTCCGCTGGTCAAGTCAGCGTCCCTCGATGTGGGCGAGGGAAAACAATTTCAGATCATCGTCGAGAATCAATCCCGCAGCAATGTCTATGTGCAGTCTGCGGCATTGAACGGCAGGAAGCTGGATTCTCTGTACATTACCCATAAAGAAGTCATGTCAGGCGGCGAACTTAAGTTTGTGATGGGCGATTCACCCAGCAAATAGCTTTATTGATTGAAAGTCCAATAGAAAGCCCGCCGGTTTATCATC
>CAZVXJ010000218.1:0-5854 GCA_964631675.1 uncultured Alphaproteobacteria bacterium | reverse complement strand
TAGTGGTTTGTGCGCTCTGCACCGCGAGCATGGGACAGTGGCGCAGTGCGGGACCAGGCGGCGACACGGAGGATTACCTGCGCAATCCCGGAAATCTCGGGTTTCGGGGAGTACGTGGTCTACTGGATCCCTCCCGCATGCACATGTCGCATTCAATGTCGATGGGTTACATGAGTTTTGGCGGCGAAAGTGTGTCGCGTGGACTGTACATGAACCAGATTGACTACCGGATTTCGAATCCCTTGAGCCTCACGACTCATTTGGGCTATCAGTTCCAGCCGCATGGACCTGCCGAGTGGAACCCGGCAAACAACGGTACGGAGTTCGTGGGGGGGGCGGACTTGAATTGGAGGCCCACGAATAACAGTCTGTTTCGATTTTCTGTCTACCAAAACATGCAACCATACGTGGAACAACACGGATGGGGTGATAGGGGTTACTCGGGATTTTACCCGGATGTGTGGCGCCCCTGACGTGGGTGCAGCATATTTCTTTCGCCTACTCTGTTCAAAGTACTGAGACCGAGACCCTCTCTCGGTCTTTTGTTTCCTGAACCGAATTGCTTCGCAAATTCTACCTCTCCAGACATCCAAGTACGAAGTCACGATCGAGTCATCAGCGTCGTGCTGGCGTAGCTTTGCTCATCGGGACAGTGGCTCTTGTCGCCTCGGCAGTGTCACTGTATGCTACTTTCCGAGGTGCTCCTTCGCGCATGCCCAACAGCTTAGCGCAGACTCCAACAGAGCATATCCGGATTCCCATCGGTACGACGGTACGCGACACGGGATCGACGACGGTAAGGTCGCCGCTCGCTACAGAGCGCGGCGCCGACACGGTTCGATCACAGCCTGCAACTGAGAGCGAACAGCCGCACAGGGATGGGCCGATCAGACTCCAGGTTTTGAATGGTTGCGGCGTAAAGGGGCTGGCTCGGTTGATTACTCCCGGCCTTAGAGCGAAGGGATTTGATGTGCGGGAGGTTCGCAATGCGGGGCACTTTCGCTACAAAAAGAGTGAGGTTCTTGATCGATCTGGAACCAAGAAATGGGGATCAGCTGTTGCTGATTCACTTGGAATCGATGCCGAAAGAGTCACTGATGCAGAGCTCGGAAATCTGGTGGATATCGACGTGACGCTGATTGTCGGTGCCGATTATGTGGAATTAGATCTTAAAAAGTTTGGGGACTGAGGAGACATTCTGAAGAGAGATACGTCGCGACAACTTGCTGAACTTGTCGCACGCGCGGCCATCGACAAGAAAGCGAAGGACGTGGTCGTGCTCGACATGCGTAAACTTGATTCTTTCACGGACTATTTTGTCATTTGTACTGGCGAAGTCGATCAACACGTGCGAGCCATTGCCGATAGCATTGAAGAAGCAATCCGAAAGCAGACGGGTGACAAGCTGCTTCACCGCGAAGGTCGGGGTATGCTTAACTGGATCCTCCTTGACTATGTTGATGTAGTGGCTCACGTCTTCAAACCCGCGAGCCGCGAGTTCTACCGGCTCGACGATTTGTGGGGAGATGCCGATGTGGTCGACATTGAAGGTATCACGGGACCGCCCCGTCCTGATAAAAAGTCTAAAACGGCCAAGCCTGGGAGCGCAGCCACGGCACCAAAGGCCACCGTGAAGTCGGTGCGTACGAAAACTGCAGCTACAGCAAATTCGACTGCAAAAGGACGCAGACCTGGTACAGGCAAACCAAAACCTGCGGTAAAGAAGTCTGCGGCAGTCAAGCCGGCACGGAAGAAGAAACCGCCCGTAAAGAGCTCAATTCCCGCCAGCAAGAACACTTCAAGGAAGAAAATTGCGCCTGTGAAAAAAACAGCGCGCCCCACGCATAAGCCCAAGGGGGCATGATGTCTCCGGAAGCACACCTTACGGAGCAGCTGACGCTTGCATTGAAGGCGCTCGGAATAAGGTCTCCTCGAGTCATTCTAGAGAAGCCGCGCGATGCAAGCCACGGTGACATCGCAACTAATGCGGCGATGATTTCAGCCAAGGAGCTTGGTCAGCCTCCTCGGGCCATCGCCGATTCACTTGTAAGTTCTCTGAGACTCGATTCAGAGCTCATTTCCAGTGTCAGCGTTGCGGGACCAGGATTCATCAATTTTTCTTTCTCATCAATCTACTTGCATTCAATCGCGACCGAAGTGCTCGACGCGCGTCAGAGCTTTGGAAGGGTCGAAGATCTTAAGGGCATACGTGTCCTGATCGAATTTGTGAGTGCAAATCCGTCCGGGCCATTGAATGTCGTCAGCGCTCGAGCTGCAGCGGTTGGCAGCACACTAATCCGGCTATTTCAATCGCGGGGTGCTGAAGCACAGGCAGAGTTTTATGTCAATGACGCCGGCAATCAAGTACGCTTGCTGGGTGAATCTGCTCGTGCACGATACGAGAGTCTGCTTGGATTCCCGTGTGATATTCCGGAGGGCGGTTACCACGGCGAGTACTTAGTCGATTTTGCCCGGCAGGTTGTTGCCGAGCATGGCGATAAGTTTCACTCAGTGGAGGCACAAATCGTTTCGGACAGACTTGGCCGCTTGGCGATCGAGCATTTTGTATCGCGACACAGGGCAAGTTTGGAAAACTTTCGGGTCAAGTTTGACTCGTGGTTTAGTGAGAACGCGCTTCGAGTGAAAAAGGGCGAGCAGTCTGCTCTTGAGGACTTCAAGTCCCGTGGCGTGACATATGAGAAGGACGGAGCAACATTCTTGCGCACCAGCGCTTTCGGGGATGGTCAGGACTGGGTAGTAGTCACATCAGACGGCCGACCGACATATTTTCTCCCAGACATCGCTTACCATCGCGATAAGTTTGACCGCGGGTTCGACGTTATTATTGACATACTGGGTCCGGACCACCATGCGTACCTGACAAAAATGCATGCCGCTCTGAATGCGTTGGGTTACGATTCGAGCAAGCTGGAAGTGATACTGCTGCAACACGTGACTCTGCTTCGAAATGGCGAACCTGTAAAAATGTCCAAACGGGCCGGTACGCTCATTGAAATGGACGAGTTGGTTGAGGAAGTTGGAGTCGATGCGGCTCGTTACTTCTTTCTGCTCCGAAAAACGTCGACTCCGCTGGATTTTGACATCGAATTGGCCAAGAAGCAATCCGATGAAAATCCGGTTTTCTATGTACAGTATGCCCATGCGAGAATTGAGAGTATATTCAGGAAGTCCGGAGCGCAAATCCCAAATCCGGATGTAAATCTAGATCCACTCGTGCAAGCCGAGGAATTGGATCTATTGCGGAGGATTCGTGAACTGCCGTTCGCGATTCGAGAATGCACTCTGGCACGTGACCCGCACGGGATTACAACATGGCTACGGGAGACGGCGACTCAATTTCACAAATTCTATCATAATTGTCGGGTCATTACGGACCCCAGTGAGCTCCAATCCGCCCGGTTGGCTCTCTGCCGCGCGACGCAAATCGCCCTGGCCAACGGGCTTGCACTTTGCGGCGTTAATGCGCCCAACGAAATGTAGAATGATCGCGAAATTAGTGAAACGTACACGCCGTTCGAAACCCAAGCCGTCGGTGACGAAGTCCAACCCAAAGCGGCCGCGTTCGACGACTCCCGAACTAATTGTAGTGGGTAGCGTGGCTCAGGATATATTGCACACACCGTTCATTTCGACCGAGAAAGTTCTCGGTGGATCCGCGGTGCATTTTTCCAACGCGGCAAGTTTCTTCACCCGGGTCGGAATCGTGGGTGTCGTGGGTGATGATTATCCGCTCGGGGAGCTAGAATTCCTGCGAAAACGTAAGGCCGATCTTGCAGGAGTGCATACGGCCAAAGGGCCGAGCTTTCTGTGGGAAGGGCGCTACCTTGAGCATTTCTTAGAGCGCGAGACGATTCGTACTGAGCTCGGAGTTTTTGCAGACTTTTCTCCTGACTTGCCGGACGCCTACCGTAGACCGAAGATTCTCTTTTTGGGTGCAATTCACCCATCACTTCAGTTAAGAGTGCTCGAACAGGTTGAACGGCCCAAGCTTGTTGCGATAGACACATTTCAGCTTTGGATTGAGACTGCGCGCAGCCAGTTCATGGAAGTGCTTCGTCGCACGGATTTGTTCATGGCAAATGACTATGAAGTTCGCCTACTCACAGGTGAGTACAATCTGTTCCGCGGAGCAGAGAAGCTTCTCACGATGGGCCCCAAATGGGTGATCGTGAAAAAAGGAGAGCACGGCAGTTTTCTGGTATCGCCAAAAGGTGTATACTTGTCTCATACTTATCCGGTGCGAGACATCGTCGATCCCACGGGGGCGGGTGATGCATATGCAGGGGGGTTGCTGGGATATCTCTGCGGTGTTAAGCAGATTTCCGAGACGGAGATTCGCAAGGCAATGGCATGGGCGAGTGTCGTTGGGTCGTTCTACGTCGAGGGGGTTGGTGTTGATGGCCTCCGAACCCGATCAAAATCTGAACTGCAGAGAAGGCACCGGGATTTTCTCAAGTTAACCCAGTCGTGACAAGAGATCCGCTCCGCAGTGTCATATGGGACAAAGGGACGCTATGGATTCTTGATCAACGCAGTCTTCCTTCTCGAGTCCGGTGGATTCGTGCGCGAGATGCTGAAACGGTTGCAGAGGCGATTGTCACGCTCGCCGTTCGTGGAGCACCCGCAATCGGAATCGCTGCGGCGTACGGCGCAGCACTCAGTGCGGGAAATCCCGGTGCTAGGAAGAAGGAAGTTTTGCGGGCAATTGCCATGCTTTCGAAGACTCGGCCCACCGGGTTCAACTTGTTATATGCGCTGGGAAGAATGCGAGCGGTTGTCAGTACGAGCGGAGCTAATCTGAAGCAAGCTACGGAAGCAGAGGCAATTCGACTCCATCGTGAAGACGAAGCGTCATGCCTTCAGATGGCGAATCATGGATCGCGGCTGTTCAAGTCGAAGGAAGTTGTACTCACTTACTGCCATACAGGTGGACCGGCGACCGGCGGCATCGGCACTGCCCTGGGCGTGATAAAAACTGCTTTTCGTCTTTCCAAGATCGCCGAAGTGTTTGCGTGCGAGACGCGACCCGTCGGGCAAGGTGCGAGATTGACTGTATGGGAATGCACTCAAAGCGGCATCCCGGTTACTCTGATTTGCGATAATATGGCCGGAGCGCTCATGCGAACCGGAAAGGTAGATCGAGTGTTGGTCGGTGCGGATCGCATTACTGCCAACGGAGATACCTCGAATAAAATCGGAACTTTCGGACTGGCAGTCCTGGCCTTTGCCCATGGCATTCCATTCCATATTGTCGCGCCATATAGTACAATTGATACAAGCTTGTCAAACGGGGATGAAATCCGAATTGAAGAGCGTCCTGCCGACGAAGTTACGCGCGCCACGCCTGGCTTGGATAGTGTCAAAGGTTTTAGAGTCTGGAATCCTGCATTTGATGTGACTCCGGGCAAGCTTGTGACAAGTTTTGTCACTGATAGAGGAATACTGCGCCCGCCTTTCTCATTGCTGTCGAAGGGCGCCAAACGTAGACAGGTGAAAGTATGAAACGTACATTCTTTATTCTGGTGTCACTTGGCACCGTTGCGACCGTTTTTGCCGCAAGCGTTGAATTCACTTCCGCGCGCCTTTATCGCAAGCAGGGCGAGTGGACCAAGGCCTATCAGTTCTTCACGACTGCACTCGAAAAAGAACCCGGAAACTTGGAAGGCTATTTTGAGCGTGGGGATCTGATTCTCTCAGTGTCGCGCGATTCGCTGGATTCGCCGCTTTCTGCTTTGATTGCCGGTGATACACCAAATCGTAAGAGCACACTGCTTAGTAAGGCTCTGGACGATTTTGACCGTTCTGAGAAAGCTGAAACTCCTGATCAGGAGAA
>CAZVXJ010000217.1:0-5857 GCA_964631675.1 uncultured Alphaproteobacteria bacterium | reverse complement strand
GAAAAGCCAACATGGCAGAGTCCTGCGAGGCATATGGCAACTTGCGCAAGTTGAATTCAGAACCAAATGATGTGAGTCGAATGAGGTCGCGTCCAGCCGTCATGCCAAGTAAAGTGAGCAAAAGCAGCACAGAGGCGATCTTTCTCCATCGAATCTGGTCCGGCAGTAGGTTGGCCACGATCAAAACGACAAAAACCACCAATCCCAGAGCGACTCCGGCAATCCAGACGATGCTGATGAAACTGCCGCTAAATAGCCGGTCCCAAAGCTCGACCGGAAGTGAGATAAGTTGCCATATTCCTGAAATGATTTGCGCGCCCGTAGCTGCAACAGCCAGTTGCACGCCCTGACGGCTAAGTTTTTGAGCCTGTCCACTTAGATCATCTGCCTGCCTCCACCAACCCAGCCACATCATCCAGAACCCCGTAATCGCGAAACTGCCAAAAACGAAATGCAATGAACGCGGAAGAAACTGCGGATTCCTGGTTACAGGTTCGAGGGCGATGATACACTCGTTCCACTGTGCAGGGCTCGCCGTTACAAAATAGTTCTTAATCATGATGACACCGATTGCCCAAGTCAATGCGCTGATCAGAATCGACACTAACCCGGTAATACGAACGGATGCCTTTGGATTCTCGAGTCGCCTTAAGACAAGATATGCTCCGTAAAACGACAGCAGCAGCAAGGCGATGACGGTTAGCCAGGTTCCTCCCAGCAGGATATTTGCAGTAAAGAACTGCTTTGAATAAAGAACTTGCACAAATAGCAAACATGCCACGCCGAAGTTGATCGCAAAGGTGAATGCCACGGGAAGTGCCGCAGACATCCACCTCGCGCGAGTCCGGCCGGATTCTCCCTTTGCTATTGCATACCATCCAATGACGAGCGGGGCAGCAACAACATAGTTCATGAAGACCACATGCACCACGAACAATAGTCCCAGCAGGTGATCAAGCATGAACGGAGGAGCAGGGATAGGTGGGAACCCGCTCATGGACCGCTTCCTCTGACAGTGTCTGCTGTAGTTGCCTGCGAATCATCAAATTTCATCGAGTCAGTACTTGACTGGAGCGTGTCTGCGCCGTTCAAGTACATCAGGTAGCGAATCAAGGCATTTTTTTCCGCCGCATTGCCTACAAAAGGCGGCATGAATCCTTTGAGCCGGTCGAGATGCTCAACCGATGTCTCTAGGAGTGTGCGATTCCACCCGAGTATGAGCGGGTGAATGGCATTGTATCCCTCAACCTGATGACAGCGAAGACACTGAGCACGGTAGACCATTTCGCCCCTGGATATTTCTTCCTCCCTGAGGCTTGAATCCGGTTGGATCCAGTCTGCGTGCTCGAGTAAACCTGTTTCATTCAGCACAGAAACGTCAGCGAGCATGATTCCATTAGAGTACATGATATTGCGAATCACGTAGGGTTTACGAATTCCCTCACGAACGAATTCCATTGATGCCGTGGCCAGAAATGAGATAGCCGCCATCAGAAGCGCGGTTTCAAAATTGATATCACGAGATTTTCGCAGCATGCCGAAGTACGCGTAGACGGCAATTAGGAATGAAAATATGACGCCAAACGCGAATATGAAGGTCATGGCCACTGCTCCGCCCATCGCCAAGTTTCGCGACGATTCGGGCACACACCAGAAGTACCAGGCGGCAAGCACAGGCATCAACGCGAGCGTTAGCAGAAATCTGGCACCCCATCTAATCACTTTCGAACGCTCGGGTCGGTCATACTTCTTGTTCCGCGACACGACGAGAGCAACAAAAACTCCGGAAAGCGAAATTGCCGAGGCTGTTCTAAGCCACAGAGATGGCCAGAACGATTCGTTCAGCCAGGCATCCCAGACGTTTCCGGTTTGAAGCCATTGTCCGGGGGTCATCATAAACGTGAGTATGCCGTTGATCATTACGAGCGACCCGAAGGCGGCGAGGGCGTAGAAGCCGCCTACGATCAGGTGCAATCGTGGAGAGAGTCGATCCCAAGTGAAGTAGTAGATGTAGCCCGTTACCAATTCTACCAGGAATAATACCCACTCGATCGCCCAGATCCAGAAAAACGTGCGTATCAAGTAGGTGGTTGCCTCGGGTGCGACCAACCCGATTGAAAACCAGACTCCCACACCCGTCACCGCGCCTGCCACAAACGAGAGGTAGATCAGGAACCTCGAGTTATCCTTCACAAACCCGAGTAACACCGCGTCCTTCTTACGGCGGGCAGTGAATTCTGTGATCACATTGAATATTCCGGCACCCACAGCAAAGTGTGCTATGATAACGTGAACGATGGATATCGCCGCTATCACCATTGCGCCACCGAGGCCCGGAATGTCCCAGATCGGATAATACATGCCGACAATATAGTAAACCCGGCCCAAATATTCAATTTCTAGCCGTTACGCCTGTTAGACGCTTGACTTTCCTTGACTTTTTGATTAAACTAACCTTTTCATGGACTACGCTGCTTCAGGAGTGAATCTAGACCGTGCGACCGACGCAAAGGCCCGAATCGCCGCAGCGATTCGCACGACGTTTAACGATCGGGTTGTAACCGATGTTGGTCACTTCGGCGGATGCTTCGCCTTGAATGGCGATACAGATGGTCAAGTGCTGGTTGCGTCGTCGGATGGCGTGGGGACCAAGCTGCTTTTGGGTGTTCAACTTGGGCTAATCGAACGGCTCGGTCATGATCTGGTGCATCATTGCATTAATGACATTCTGATGTGCGGGGCGAGGCCCTTGTTCTTTCTCGATTACCTCGCCTTTGGCACACTGGAGCCGGACACGGTTGCGACTCTAGTGCAAAGTATGGCAGCCGCCTGCAAGGCACATGGAGTGGCGCTCATAGGCGGGGAGACTGCAGAGATGCCGGGATTGTATGCACCCGGGCATTTTGATCTGGCCGGTACAATTGTTGGAACAGTATCCAGAGAGAACTTAGCCGACAAGTCTCGTGTTCGCCCCGGCGACATTTTGCTGGGTGTCGCGTCGAGCGGTTGTCACACCAATGGCTATTCACTGATTAGGCGTGTGTTTTCGCGAGAAATCGCCGGTGACTTGCTTGCAGTCCTGCACCTCTCTGACGGAAGATCACTTGCCGAAGCACTTATGGAGCCTCATCGCTGTTACTTACCTTCTCTCGGCAAGCTGATCGGTCAGGTTGGAGTTCATGGCATGAGTCATATTACCGGTGGCGGGTTGGTTGAGAATACTATGCGTGTGATTCCTGAAGGTCTTTCGCTTGATATTGACTGGTCAAGTTGGGAGCGCCCCGAGTTGTTCCGGCGAATTCAAGCTGCAGGAATTGTCCCGGAAAATGATATGCGTCGTACATTTAATCTTGGTATTGGAGCTGTTGTCATTGTATCATCGGAAGCCGCTGCGGAAATCGAGTCAATCCTGACGAGCGAACACGAGGTGGTCGTGCCCATAGGAAGAGTGGCCGCGTGATATTGATCATATGCCTGCTCTTAGGATATCTGATCGGGGGGATTCCGACCGGAATCCTGGTGGCAAAATGGGCAAAAGGGGTTGATCCGCGAGAGTACGGGTCGGGCAGTTCGGGTGCGACAAACGTCTCTCGCATTTTGGGGAAGAAATGGGGTGCCATAGTCTTGACTCTAGATGCACTCAAGGGGTACCTGCCCGTACTACTGATTCCGCCGTACCTTGCCAATGAGAACGCTCTCGTGAGTGGTATCGCGGTTTCGGCGGGCGTCGTTCTTGGACACGTATATACTCCCTACGCTCGATTTCGAGGTGGTAAAGGAGTTGCTACCGGCGCAGGTGCAATGCTTGGGCTCAGTCCGCTCACACTCGGGATTGCACTTGCGGTTTGGTTAGTTATCATTGCGATGACCAAGACCGTCTCAGTCGCCTCCATAGGGGCAGTTATTGCACTTCCTGTTGCCGCATTCGCAATCCCCGGTGTACCAATCCTGGTTTCATGGTTTTCTTTGGCTCTGTCCGCGTTTATCATATTGACTCATCGCGGAAACATAGTTCGCCTGATTTCGAGAACCGAGAAGCCGATACTTTGAGCTGCGGATGAAGGTCGCAATTTTGGGAAGCGGAAACTGGGGAACTACCCTTGCAGTCATGTTTACGTCCATAGGACATGATGTCACTTTGTGGACCAGAAACCTGGCGGACGCATCTTCGATTACAATCAACCGCACCAACGCTCGGTATCTGCCGGGAGTTCAAGTGCCCGATGCGGTTCAAGTCACGCACCGGCTTGGCCAGGCTCTCGACGGTTGCGGGGCAATATTTTTGGCTTTGCCAGTTCAAGGTATCAGAAAGGTCCTGACTGAAGTTCCGGGTGTGACTGGGAGACCGGTGGTTGTGAGTCTGTCTAAGGGTTTGGAAGAGGGTACTCTGAATCGGGTGTCGGAAGTCTGTTCACAGCAACTTCAGGGGTTTAGTCACCCGCAGTTTGCAGTCCTCTCAGGTCCGACTATTGCACATGAGGTTGCTGCCGGGAAACCTTCATCTGCAGTTGTCGCATCGATTTCGAATGAGACTGCTTCACTCGTTCAGCGTGGTTTTTCCACAACGAATTTTCGCCTATATTCGACACACGACGTGGTGGGGGTCGAACTTGCGGGTGCTATCAAAAACATAATGGCTATTGCCGCTGGTATTTGCGATGGTCTATCACTCGGGATGAACACTAAGGGCGCACTGCTGTCACGTGGATTGGCGGAGATGACTCGCATCTCCGAGGCGATGGGTGGCCAAAGAAAGACTCTCTTTGGCCTCGCAGGTGTGGGCGACTTGGTCACCACTTCCTTCTCGCAGCACAGCCGCAATCGTGCTGTTGGTGAGATGGTCGGCCGCGGCCTCTCACTGTCCGAAGCCCTTGCTGAAGCACGCATGGTAGCGGAAGGCGTTTGGACTTCACGCGCAGCATTGCAATTGGGCGAGCGGCACGGCATCGAGTTACCAATTACTCGAAGCGTATGCGAAGTGTTGTTTGAAGGAAAGTCCGCCAAACTGGCTGTGAATGAACTCATGTCACGTACTCTAAAAGCAGAAGACTAAAAACTACCATATGTCAGCCACGTCACTCCTGAGTCAGCCTCAGGTCTACATTGAAGATATTGCTAGACACGCAGGTGAGACCGTTACACTTAAGGGATGGCTCTACCACAAGCGATCGTCGGGCAAGATCCGATTCCTGCTTGTTCGTGACGGAACCGGCACCATGCAATGTGTCGCTTCGCTCACGGACGTGGGCGAAGAGGCGTTCGCGCACATAGATGCCATGACCCAGGAATCCTCTCTGATTGTATGCGGAACGGTGCGCGAGGACAAGCGTGCTCCCGGCGGCTATGAAATGGTTATTCAACAGGTGCAATGTGTGGCGGTGGCTGCCGAGTATCCGATAACCCCAAAGGAGCACGGCACAGCATTCCTGATGGATCACCGCCATCTGTGGATTCGAAGCAAACGGCAGCATGCGATCCTGCGAATTCGCCACGCGATCATTAAATCCATTCGGGATTTTTTCGATTCGAAGGGATTCACCCTGTTCGATCCACCGATGTTCACTCCAAATTCGTGCGAGGGCACTTCGACGTTGTTTCAAACGGATTACTTCGGCGAGAAGGCCTATCTCACTCAGTCCGGCCAGCTTTACGGCGAAGCCGGTGCGATGGCCTTCGGAAAGATCTACACATTTGGTCCAACCTTTCGCGCAGAAAAATCCAAAACGCGCCGCCATCTGACGGAGTTCTGGATGATCGAACCGGAGGTTGCATATATGGACTTGAACGGCGACATGGCATTGGCTGAGGAAATGGTCGAGTTCATCGTGCAAACAGCGCTGGAGCGGCGCAAGGAAGA
>CAZVXJ010000216.1:0-5886 GCA_964631675.1 uncultured Alphaproteobacteria bacterium | reverse complement strand
ATTGCCTACCCCAAGCGTAGTGAACAACACTCTGGGTTCCATGCGGAGCCCAATCTGGACTTGACGGCGATTCGCAATGGAAATGAAATGGTTCCTGCCGCTCACTTGAACATATCGTGGTAATTTGCGATATTGCGGCGACAGGGGCTGATTTTTGCAGAAACGGAGTCGAAAGTGGGTCATCACCAAGGAGTCACGGCTTATCGAATAACTTGATTATATTGTGTTTAATTCAAGTGTCGGGCCGCCGTTAACCTCAAATTCGGGAGAATGAACATGCTACCCGTTCTGCTACTGCTTACTCTTTTTAGCCTCTCTGCACTGGCCGAAACCAAAGACTCCGTTCAAGACAGTGTCCGCTATGTTATGCCCGAACAGACGATCACCGGATCGCGGGTAAACAAACCGTGGATAGAGAACTCGACATCCGTTACAGTGTTGGGGTCTCGAGATCAGCCCGCGAATCGCGGTCTTGGTCTGACCGATAATCTGATGCTTGTTCCCGGGCTGGTCAGTTTCTCCAGATTTGGAACGGACGACATTCGCCTTTCGATTAGAGGCATGGGAGCCCGCTCGAATACGGGCGTTCGCGGGGTCCGCGTGCTTTATGACGGGATTCCTGAGTCAGAGCCGGATGGGCAGACAAGACTGGAAGGTATTGAGGCCGGAAGTCTCGACCGGATTGAAGTGGTGCGAGGAGCGGGATCATCGCTTTATGGAAATGCAGCGGGCGGCGTGGTGAATCTGCGCACGCCCGAAATTTTTCCGAGAACCGGCGTGAAGTTTGAGGGCGAGGGCGGCGGATTCGGCTTTCTGCGCACAAAGTTGTCCTTTGGCACCGGCGCGGGTTCCGTGGGCGAGGGCGGCACAGCATCGGTATCACATGTAAAAACCGATGGCTGGCGAGAACACTCTTCTTATGAGGCTCAGATTTTCTCTGGATCGTGGAGAGTCCGCGCGACCGACAAATCGAGACTGCGCGCCCTGCTCTACATCAATAACACGAATACGGAAATTCCCGGACCGCTCACTGAGGAACTATTCAAAGAGGATCCGACGCAGGCCCAGCAGCGCTACGTGGATCGCAATGTGATTCGCTATACCCGCAAAGGCCGATTGGGTTTGAAGTATTCACGCGCATTGTCTTCGGCGGTGGATCTCGATATCACGCCGTTCGCCGCGATCAAGAAATTGGATCGCCCGCGCGAAAACAATATGTATCAGCTCATCACCCGCTACATTCTGGGAACGAATGCACAGGCAGAGTGGAAGATGCGCGTGGGTAGTAACGAAGCGGAACTCATCGGCGGTACCGATCAGCAGTTTCAGGATGGTCCGGTTACCTGGTACCAAATGGCCAATGGCGCACGGACCGAGGAGTTGCTTTCGCAGGTGGACGAGCGTCAGTGGGGGCAGGGATACTATCTGCAGTGGGAAGTTGAAAATGCGAAGTGGGGCGGACTGCTTGGCGCGCGCTATGACCGAGTCTACTTGCTGGACAACGAAATGACGGTCGTGGACGGAAAGAATACCTACGACAAGAAAGCCCTGACTCCGCGGGCCGGGTTCCGCTATCACGTCAAACCCGAATGGGTGGGCTTCGCTTCGGTTTACGGCGGGTTTGAGACTCCGGCGTTGTCAGAGACGGAAAACCCGTTCGATTATTTTGTTGAGCCGCAGAAGACCGTTACCGTCGAACTCGGGTCGCGATATGATCATGACATGGGCGGGTCACATCTTGAATTTGAGACGACCCTCTACCATATGAATGTGACCGATGTGATCGTGCCGGATTCCGATATTGATCCGTCCGACTCCACGGCAACCGTCAATTTCTTCTCGAATGCGGGAGAGGCCTCGCACCAGGGCGTGGAAATTTCCGCGAAATGGGACAAGCCGCGACTGGGTTACGTAGGTCTCGCGGCCAGCATCGGTGAATTCAAATTTACCGATTACGTAAACCGCCTTGGACAAGATTTTAAGGACAACAAGGTGGCCGGTGTATCGCCGGACATTATCAATGCCGTCATTCGCTGGACACCGCTCGATGCATTCTACGCAGAATTCAGCGTACGGAACTACGGCGCGGCTTATGCCAACAGCGCGAACACCGTCAAGGCAGATGGCTGGACGGTACTCGGTGCGGCGATTGGTGGACGTGTTCCGACCAATGCGATTTCGGCTTCGTGGCATCTGGGCGCTGCAAACCTGACGGACGAAACATATGTGTCGGTGATTCAAGTGAACGACGCAGCAGGCAGGTATTATGACATGGGTATGCCCGCCACAATTTTTGGCGGGATTTCAATCGGGACCAAGGGGCTTTAGAACAGGTTCCTGTCCCCAATCTAACATGGAAAGTTGAAGTTGTTGAACGACCAATGCAGCACATTCTGATTCCCGATGACTTGGACGCACGCTCCATTGAGCAGATTCGCGGACTGGGATTTTCGGTGGAAACGACGCACTATTCTCCGGAAGAATTGGTGCAGAAGATTGGGCAATTCGATGCGATCGTGGTGCGCTCGGCCACGAAAGTAACCAAGGCGGTGATTGACGCGGGCGCAAAATTGAAGCTGATTGTGCGCGGCGGCGTCGGCGTGGACAACATTGACGTCGCTCACGCGGAGGCGAAAGGCGTGAAGGTGATGAACACGCCCGCCGCCTCAAGTGATTCGGTGGCGGAACTGGCTCTCGGATTAATGTTCGCCTGCGCGCGCATGATTCCGGCGGCGGATGCTTCGATGAAGGCCGGGCAGTGGGACAAGAAATCCTTCTCGAAGGGCACGGAAATCGGCGGGAAGGTGCTGGGTATTATCGGTATGGGCCGCATCGGTACAAAGCTCGCGCAGAAGGCGGCTTCTCTCGGCATGAAGGTCATCGTAGCCTACGACAAGTTTCCCAACCCGGCGCGTTCGCAGGGCGTGCCGTTGCTTTCCAAGCAGGAAGTGCTCGAGCAGGCTGACTTCATTTCATTGCATGTGCCGTTTGACTCGGAACATGGCCCTGATATCGGTGCGGCGGACTATGCACAAATGAAAAACGGAGTAATCCTGATCAACTGTGCGCGAGGCGGCGTGGTGGATGAGCAGGCTCTACTTGATGCGTTGAATTCAGGAAAGGTTCGCGCGGCCGGAATTGATGTATTCGTAAATGAGCCAAGTCCAAGACGCGATCTGGTGGAGCATCCCAAAGTGATCACCACACCACATATCGGAGCCGCAACCGTGGAAGCGCAGGCGCGCGTGGGCGGCGAAGTAGTTTCCATTTTGAAGGAGTTTTTCGGCGTGTAAATAGAGGTATTCATCGCCGTTGTGGGTCTCCAGACCCGCAATGGCGATCACCAGTGGTGGGGGCCACAGGCGTGAAACATCATCATTCAGAGTCCTTTGTCCGATATTTCGGCTTCAACCGAATCGGCGGAGGACTCTGTTTATTTGTGTTGAGAAAATTCTGTTGTTGAAGTAAACTATTCCTTGGGGGGAAAGAACGATGAGAAGATTGTTGCACGGCGCAATATTGTGCGCTACGCTGCTTGGCGTGACGGTGGCGGTGAATGGGTACAACTATATGTATCTATCGAATTACGAGACGACGAGGTTCGAGGAAATTATTCGCTTTTGGCACGCTGATACTCTAACCGGAGTGGTCCGATCAAATGACCGGATATACTGTATGCAAAATCCGGTATTCACGGACTTGGTGATTACCTCAGCTCCATGTTCAACATATGACGAGTGCCTGGGTCCCAACTACCGTTGTGGAGTCCCGCCAATTCTGATTCCAGAGCGCGCTGAATACGTTCGCAGCATGGCGACCTTGCAAGGGAATTGGTTTGGACAAGCCGGCGATATCGTGATGGTCAATTTGCGTGGTTCTGAGCTTCGCTGTTGGCGGTGGCCGAATAGCACGCCGCCAGATAGCTCTGATGCATGGACAATCGAATTGCCTGATACCGAACAACTGTTTTGCTTTTTCGACTGCCCGATTCGGATCCGCGGAGTATTAACGGGCAATCTCGTAATCGGCTGCTCGAATATCATCGGTATCGAGGACAATGTGCTCTATTCCGATGCGAACATTGACAACGCAACCACGCCGGTTACGAGTACGAACTATCTCACACTGGTTTCCGAAGCGGACATCAAAATTCGCAATACTCCGGAAAACGGCAGAGAAAATTCGGCGGGGCTGGGGAACAACCAGCCTAACAGAAATCTAACCGATGTGGTCATTACGGCGAATCTGTTTGCGCTGGGGAGTGAAGCGAGAAATGACGGTTCCTTCACGTTCGAGAATCAAAATGACCCGGACAGCGGCTACGTCTGCGAATGCCAGCCGGATGATCGCGGATCTATTTACCTGTACGGCGGTTTGAATCAGCGCAGACGTGGTTATGTGCATCGCTCCACGCGCGGCAGCACGGGCTACCTCAAGAATTATCGGTTTGATCCGCGCATCCGCGACCTTCCGAATCTTGTGCTCGATACGCCGCCGTTTCAAGACGTTCCCGACACATTGGACTTCGGCGATGTGACGGTGAACACGACGGCGTGGGACACGCTGATGATTACGAGCCAGTGGGATGTGGCGGTGTATGGCGCCTACGCGACCTATCCGTTTTACTCCAGCGGCGCGATTCCGCCCGGATTTGGTGACACGATTTATGTGCCCGTGCGCTTCACGCCGACGCAAACGGCGCAGTACTCCGGATTCATGACGGTGATTGCGGATTTCGGTTCGCCAGTGATCACACTGCGCGGACGCGGAATTCCGCTGCTGGATGCAGGCGAACCGAAGGCCGTTGCGCAGGAGTTCGGCTTAAGTATTTACCCCAACCCCTTCAACTCAATCGCATCCATTTCAATATCGCTGCCGGATCAAACCTCTGCATCACTCAGAGTCTTCGATCTACTGGGGCGGGAAGTGAAGAGTTGGGAGTTTGGAGCGGGCGAGGCAAAGCGGCAGGTGCACTTTGACGGAACCGCGCTCGGCACGGGAATCTATCTGGCGGTGCTGGAAAGCGAGCGGGGGACGGCGCGGGAGAAGCTGCTGCTGTTGAAATAATCGTCTGAACTTTGTATCTTAAGGGCATGACGCACGCGCATGCCCTTTTGATTTTGCTCTGTGTGGTTTGGGGGCTGACGTTCCCGCTGGTACAGATTGCGCTGGAGGATGCGTCACCGTTCGTGTTCCTGACGATGAGGTTTGCGATTGCGGCGCTGCTGTTTCCGCTGTTGGTCTGGCCGCGCGCGCATCAGTTGAACCCGGATCTGCTGAAAAAAGGACTGTGGCTGGGGCTGTTGCTGTTTCTTGGATTTGCCTTGCAGACGTTTGGACTCGGGCTGACGACAGCGGCGCGGGCGGGATTCATCACCGGGCTGTTCGTGCCGTTCACGCCGCTGTTTGCCTGGCTGCTGTTCCGCGAGAAGATAGTTATCCGGCTGTGGATTGCGGTGCTGCTCGCGCTGACCGGCCTCGCGATTATGTCGTGGCCGACAGATGGCGGCGCGCTGAACGTCGGCGACATCTGCGTATTTTTCTGCGCAGTGGTGTTTGCGCTGCAAGTGGTGTTTGTGGACCGCTGGGTGAGTCGCTCGAATGAATACCAGCTCACTTGGATGCAGTTTCTGGTGACGCTCGCACTGGCTCTGGTTTGCTTGCCGCTGGAATCGATGCGGTTGGAGTGGACCTCATCGTTTGTTTGGATTCTGCTTTACTGCGCCGTGCCAGGTACGGCGATTGCAATTTGGTGGCAGCTTCGCTATCAGCCGATGATTTCCGCAACGGCCGCGGCCGTGATTTTTGCGAGTGAGCCGATTTTTGCGGCGCTCTGGTCATGGATTGTGCAGGGCCATGTTCCGCCGCCTGTGACATTGTTGGGTG
>CAZVXJ010000215.1:0-5892 GCA_964631675.1 uncultured Alphaproteobacteria bacterium | reverse complement strand
CTTACGGATCAGTTCTCAATCATCGCTCAACCCTTTGGTGGGATGAGCCATGTCTTCGAACCCGTCCCGGAGCTTCCCCTAGGAACTCAATTTGAAGTGGGGTTGAATCTCCTTGGCTCCTATAATGGGTTTTTATTTGGGGTCAAGTATTGGCACGCCTCGTGCGCGGGATTACACGATTATAATCCTGGAGTCGATGTGATCGGTGTCGTATTTGGGTATCAATTTCCGGATAGGAGGTAGTAATTATGCGACTGATGTGGTTCGCGATTGCAATGGGTGTATCCCTCGCCCTCTGGACGCTGATTGTGTGGGCCGCGTTGACCGCCGGTCGCGTGGTCGTGCAAGCGTTAAATGGGTAAGATGACCAAACCGCATCCAATCATAACGACGTGCCCTCTGTGCCGAGGATCGAAATGCTGGTCGTGTCATCAACTCGGCTGGGTATTGATTCCGATGGCGACGGTGGTCACGAGAAAGGCGAAACGACAATGACCTGCCTCAAATGCCAAGGACTCGCAATTCCCGTTGTCTTTTTCGACGGATTTAACCGATGTGAACTAGCAAAATGTCTCAATTGCGGATTACAGATCGATCGCGTGTGGATACAGAATCGGTTGCATCGCCCGGAGCGAGGGCATTTGTATCGACCGCGACCGAGAGAAAAGAAGCTCGTCGCACACGATTCAAGGTAGAAACGAGAGTGGATGAGAATTACGGCCGCGCCGTCCGACCGACGAGCTTTAAAGGCAGACGGCACACTCAGTAGCCTGCTCCCCCGTCGTTACGAGAGAGGCGGCGGGGGATTAGGTTTGAAGATCAACAGAGGATGAGCATCCATGAGCGATTTCAAGTTTCGACTCAACCAGTTAGTCACGACCGTGGCATTGCTCGAAGAAACGCGGGCGCGCTGGAATCTCGATTTAGATGGTGAGCATTTGCCGTACTTGTCCGCGCTCCATATCGTGGGGCGCATGACGGACGAGTGTAGTGCCGGCGTGCAACGGTCCTATCGCTGTTCGATCAATGGAGATCCGACCTTGCGAATCTTGCATGAAGATCAATTGCGTCCATACTCAGAACTGGTCGAATTATGGATAGAGTTGCGACAGCGCCTATCAGCAAGCAAAGAAGCGAGGATGTTTCCATAAAGGAAGGTGGCATCATGATTCAAGAAGATGATCTCGATGGCATGGCGGCCTTGGTTGACGGCGTACTCAATCGGCGCTGGCCGCATACGATGGACCCGGCGATATGGGCAGATGAATTTCTCAAACAACATCCTGAGCTTGACAAGGGAGAAATGATCGGATGGTTTGCTAATGCGATCATGGCCGGGTACGACACGGCGAGTGTGAAGGGAGGGCGTAATGGCAATTCAACGGTATAACATCTATGGCAGTATCCACGAGATCACGCAAGTGGTGCCTGCAATCAAGGGCACATGGGTACGCTATGACGACCTCGTTCGGTATCGTCGGCGGTATCTCATGTCGCTCATCCTTAACGTAGTCGTCGTGCTGGCCTGTGCGGTCATGGCGGCGTATTTGGTCACCGGTAAGCACGCGCCCACTGAGTCAACGGCTGTTGTGGTGCCAATGGGGGCCGGTGAGAAGGCAGAGTTGCTGAAGGAGTTGAATGAGGCACGCAAGGGCAGAGATGATTTCGAGAAGTTGAGCGCGAATTACAAGGCACAAATCAAGGTGCTTCTGAAAGCCATTGACGACGACGACCGGCAGTTAGAGGCCTTGCAGCAACGTGGGAAAGCGCTGGATCAACTCAATAAAGAGCAGGCGCTTAAGATGGGGACGGCACAGGAGACGATCGTGGCGGCGAAGAAAGTGCTGGGACCGTTGGGCGTGAACCATATCCAGGTGGTGGAGCGATGATCTGGCCATGGTCAAGGATTCGTGAATTGGAATTGAAACTTGAGATTGCACATAGGAATATCGAGGCCTTTAAGGTTTACGCACAACTCCATCGAGCCGATGCCATGCAGGCGAGAAAAGAGATACGAGGGGCGCACAAAGGCATCAAGCGTTTGAAGGACAAACTCAAAAAGGTGGAACCATGATCTATCTCCTACTTGCATTGATCCTTCTCCCTGGCGTGGTGCAGGCTGAAGAATTCTCGAATATTATTCACAACCACAAGCTCGTCAGCGACGAGCACGTCACGCTGGTCACGTGCGATGAAGCGTTAAAGAAATGCTGGACGCCGTGTGAGATTAAGATGCGGCGGGCGATGGGAATCATGAATGAGGCTCTAGAGAAAAACTTAGAAACGAAGCGGGGCGACTTTTACGAGATGATGATTATCGCGATCTACGATAAAGACAAGCAGCAATGGAATGCAACCATGAAGGAGTGTGTCCCATGACATGGACATTGGCGCTATCCGGCGCAATTCTTGGCGCAATGATCGGCGCAATCGCCCACGCCGAGCCCTACGCCCATATCCCTTTAGGGGAGTTCAAGACGATGGTCGGGAATGTGGACATGATGAAACAAAGAGAGAAGTTGAAGGATACTTTGATACAACACTTGAAAGCTAAGGATACTTTGCAGACTGAATATATCAGTAAATTGGAAACGGCAAACGAGAAATGCGAAGCGCTTAACGGCAAATTGGAAGAGTACACCGGCAAACTGGAAATCCTCGCCAATGATCCACGGTGGGCGGAGCGGGCAACGTGGGCTGGTTACGGCGCCGCGGTGCCGATTGCGGTGCAGGTGATTAGGAAGATCGTGTTGAAGTTCTAGAGGTGACATCATGAGTGAAATAATTACTGAAGAGCAGCGGTCAATTCTTCGCCATGCCTTAGGCGCGCCGAATGCTCATACTGTTCAAGACCCGGATTGGCCATGGCGCAACCATTACTGTATCGGGCCTGATTGCGACGGATGGCAGGACGTGCAACAGCTCGTGGAACTGAAGTTTATGGTCAAAGGTCGTACCCAAGCTGGCGGATTGATTTATTTCCACTGTACGGAAGATGGAAAGAAAGAAGCCTTGAGGTGGTTATGAACCAACGTATCTTGTGTGGATGCGGTTGTGACGCGCCAATCAAGCCGCGACGGTGGCCGGTGGTGCTGCTCCAACTCTTCGCGGTGGGGTTGTTCGTGGTCTCGTGTCTGGCGTTTGTCGGCTGTTCAGTTGAGCAGCCATGGAGCTATGCACCGTGCTATCTAGAAAAAACAGATTCATCGTCGGTCGTATTCTACGATTGCCCTGATTTTCGCCATAATTTTACGATGGAATTAGCTGAAGACAAACCGGACGGCACGAGATTCTACGCGCTGTTTACCTCCCCGTTTGGGGATGACCGCGTGCCTAGAGTCTGGGGATGGAGTAGCGAATGAAAGTACCAAAAGATGTGCTGAAAAATTGTGGGTGCGGAACGCAACGTGAATGGCGGGCGTTGAAGCGCACACAGCTACGAGCTGTTAGTAAGGCCATGGACGAGGTTTTACGAGGGTGCCTCTATACGCCAAAAGTGGACGGAATTTATCTCGGCACAATGCGCTATCAGCTTAGACAGCTCCAAGAAGCCTGGTCGGCGAAGCGGTGGGGGAGGTAACGGTGGCTAACACAAGTATGGTAGGTCTTGTTATTTTGTGCCTAGCTTTTACTGCAGTATTCTCTGTTTTTGTTGGGGCAATGGTGCATCGAGGTGAGTACGCGGCAGCTAGTACCGCTGCGACGGCAATGGTAGGTCTATGGGCTACGATGATAATTACATATCTGTTCAGTATCGGAGGGTAGGAGAAGGGTTATACAAGCTTTGCGGATTAATGAAACTGGCACCTTGCGATGTGGAAGGACACATAGGTTCAAGGGGTACGGCTAAAAACGGAAGAGAAGGCCCCAATTGATCTGTAGCTGCAATGCTACGGGACCGCCTAGCTAGCGAGGAAGCCGGTGTCGAATCCGGCCAAGGTGCCCATTTTAGAGGATCTGTGATCAATGTGGCTACTGGTTATCATACTACTGAACCCACCTCCTGGGTGGTCGACGTCAATGACGGTGCTCGACGTGTACGAAACGTATGAAGCGTGCAAAGAGCAGCGAGACAGCGTGGGTTTCGATATGGCCGAAGCATACCCGTACGAACGTGATTTTATTATCGACTGTGTGCCAAACAAAGGAAAAGAGACATGATGACAATTCTTTGGTTTTTCCTCGTTGTCTCTTGGAACGGGGAAGTCACAGCGTTCCACGGCTTCAAAGATGACGCGGATTGCTCGACAAAGCGTGCGCAATACGCTAAAGATATGGCACGACTCGTGCGCGATGTCACGGATTGCATTGGAGTTCCGATTCGGGAGGGGCGTCGGCCATGATGGAATTCCTACTCGTATTTGTGCTAGCCATAATTCTTCTTTCTCTTCTCCAACTCATGCGATAAGGAGCGTCTTATGAACCTCGTCTATGTTGCGCCCTGTGCCATGGAATATGTCATAAAATCCACGCGTGGATTTGTTCCCGTTCGTTTGTACGACCCCGGTGTTCGGGTGATCGCTGGGGAATTTGGAACGAACGGCCGGGATCGATTTATTGCGTTATCTCCGGGTGTGTTTCAGTTTGAAGATGGGGTGCTGTTGACACCGGGCGGTGAACGGGTGGCGCTGCGGAAGAACGGAGATCGTCCATGATATTTGACGGGCATCTCCTCGCGGGCTTTTATCTCGGCGCCGTTGTCGGCGTCGTGTTCGGTCTGTTCCTCGCGCTGATCTCCTGTTACAGCACGTATCGAATCGGCGTCGAGAAGGGAATTTACGAAGCGCGGAAATGGCAACAGCGCTCGATCGAAAGGAGCGACGTGTGATCGTGGCGCGACGACACGGGTTGCCAGAACCGGAGTTTGACGAGCGCGCGCTATGATGCTCTTCAACATGAAAAGGACACGCTATGCGCTATGGTGCATCCTCGGACGAATGGTGCCATTGGGACGTGTTTCTAAACCTTACTGATGATCTCCTCCCTGTCGTCTGCGAACCAAACCTCCCCATCTCCCCGAACTCGACGCTGAAGAGTTACGGCAAAGTGCCATCGATTGTGAGCGGGCAAGGTTTCGTTGTCGGCCTCGCGAAATGGACGAGTCGTGTGACGACAGATACGGACATCGCCGCGTGGTCTGCCGATCCGCGTTACGGGATTTGCCTGCAGACGAGAAAAGTTAGAGCGATCGATGTCGATGTGACTGACGCGGCGCTGGCCTTATGTATCCGCGACACGATTCGTCGGTGGGATTCTAGCCTGACGTGGCCTGTCCGTATCCGATCGAATAGCCCTAAGTTTTTGACGTTATTTGAACTTGAGGGGGAATTCGCTAAGCGACGACTTGAGACGGCCTACGGCTACGTGGAATTTCTCGCAACTGGAAATCAGTGTCTTGTCGCTGGCACCCATTCGAGCGGCGTGCGGTATGAATGGGACGGCGGATTGCCCATGAGTCTGCCAGTGTTGACGGAGGATAGGTGGGACGATCTCAGGGAGACGTTAGAGATGGTGGTGGGCGTGGGGGAGTGGAGTGAGGGACGTGTTGCAGGTAAGCGGGAAGGGCTCGGCGAATTGGTCGCCTGTGACGTCGCGCACGATCCTGTCATTACCTATTTACGAGCGAACGGATGGGTGAAACGATGACTCGCGTTGAGAATATTAAACGAATGCTGAGTGAACTTGCCATCGCACAGGCGTTCCTCGCGGTGTCCTCTGCCGCGATTGTAACCTTGCCGCCGGACGATTGCACGATGATCCCGCACGATGCCGCGCGCTCGCCGACTATCTTGAAAATTTTTCACTCGAACTGATGTGAGAAAGGTGAGGTGGTATGGGAAGAAATTTTGAACCGATTCGATGCCCCTGGGAACACGAGCATTCGACAAAAGA
>CAZVXJ010000214.1:0-5925 GCA_964631675.1 uncultured Alphaproteobacteria bacterium | reverse complement strand
GGTGCGTTTGTATCTGCGAAGGGAGCTGGCGCGGCGCGGTACGGCCCATGCCAATGTGCATTTTTTTACGCTCCACGAATACGCGCTGAAACTCGCCGGGGAAAGATTAGCCGAACTCAAGCTCATTGCCATGCCTGATCTCGTGCGCGATCTGCTCATGAAGCGCGCCATCGAGTCCGTTCAGCCAAGGCTCACTTACTTTCAATCCGCCCTGAGATATGATGGCTTCCGCCCTGTGCTGTGGAGCACAATTGACGACCTGCGCAAGGCCATGTTGTCGCCGCAACGGCTGGTTGCAGCTGCGCCGCGTTTGGGCTGGGCACAGTCTGGCATAACGGCAAAGAAGCTTGCGGATATCGCACTTGTATGGAAGCAGCTGACAGAAATTTGCGAGGAGTTGAAGCAGGCCGATCGCATTCGAATTCTTGAGCTTGCCGCAGAGAAGTCTGCGATACCGCCGCAAATCCCCATCGTGCTTTACGGCTTCGACCGGTTCTCACTCCTGGAACAAAGCGTGCTCGATCGGCCCCTTCGAGACTGTGCCATTGCGGCATTCATCGCTCACTCAGAGAATGAGGCTTATGGCTGGACGGCGCCGATGGTGCACTGGCTCAAAAGCGTTGGTTTCAGTCACACGGCAGTGAAAACCGGAACGGGAAAATGGTCCCTCTTGACGCGCATCGGAGCGAATCTCTTCACCGGGAACTCCGTGGACAAAATGAGTCCGGTGGATCACTCATTCCAGGTAGTCAGTGCACCGACCGAAGAGCGAGAGTCGTCTGAGCTGGTCCGCGAAATCCTGTTTTCTCCACTTGGAGCAACTCAGCCCGGTCGCCGGGCTGCCATACTTCTGCGGGAGGGAAGTTTCTATAACAATTCGCTGCGCCGTCACTTTGAGTCCACCGGTGTTCAAGCGTATATTCACGAAGCCCGCAAGCTTGCTGACACGCGATGCGGAAGAGTTGCCCGGGCGCTTACGCAATTACTCGATGGTCGGCTGCGAAGGAAGGATGTTATAGCTCTGTTTGACGCACAGGGTCACCAACGAGCCGGCCAATGGCACCATTTTTCGCGCATCGCGGGCATCACGTCGGGCCGAGCAAATTGGCTGAGCAAACTTGAGATATTGCATAAACAGTTTCTTGCGCCGCGTCGAACTTCTGAGAACACGGATCACTCGCCGCCGGCCCATAGTGCAGAAGCGGAGTCCGTTCATGATCTTCGGGCAGCGGTGCTGCAGTTAGCGGAATCGATCTCGGCGATGCGGGCCGCTCGTACGTGGAATCAATGGTGCGGGCAGTTCGTGCAGGCTACAGGCGGTGCAATCCCGGGTGACGTCGATCTAAACGACCTCGCTGCTGAACTCGAAAATGTATCCATTCTGGATCGTGCCGGGATTCCGCCATCGGCGGATGAGTTTCGCCGTATCATTGACCTTGCGCTGCAGCGCCCCGTCACGCGACAGGCGCAGTTCGAGATTCATCAGCCCACGGTAGCAGGGCTCGAGCATGCGCACGGAGTAGTATTCGATGAGTTGGCGATTCCCGGCATGGTCGAAAAAAGTTTCCCGCGTCCAGCCGCACAAGACCCGATACTGGGAGACGGTGAACGGGTAGAGCTGCGGAAATTGACGCAGTGCGGGGAACTGCTCACGCGAAAGCTGCGCATGACTCGCGAACAATACTTGTACGCCGTGGCAATCCACTCCGTTCGTTCGCGCCTCGTGCTCAGCCTGCCGCGGTTGGATGAAAACGTAAGCCGCGAGCGGATCCCATCGTCCTACCTGCTTCGCACGGCAGAAGCCGCATCAGGTGAGACGATGGATTATGAGAAGCTTGCAGTGTGGTTGCGAACATCTCCGCTCGCACGTTATGTACCACTGCAAAGATTGAGCGCAGGACAACCGCATCCAATCAACTCGCTCGAAGCCCGGCTTCATTCCGTGGCCAGCGGCGTGCGAAGCGGTACGATTCTCACCCGCCAGTCAACGGCAAGCGAATTGGCTGCATTGAAACGCGGCATTGAAATGCATCGCGGCCGATATCATGAAATTGCATTCGGTGCCTACGACGGCCGTGTGAAATCTGCCGATCGGCGAGCGCAGTTGGCGGATTGGCTTAGGCTTCACAAACCTTCGCATTCCGTTTCGTCGTTCGAGCAGTATGCCACCTGTCCATTTCGCTATTTTGCGCTTGGAGTTTTAGAGCTTAATGCCGTTGACGAGTCTGCTGAGGTGGACCCGGCCGATCACCGCGAACTGGGATCGCTGCTTCACGAAATCCTGGAGCAGTTCTATAGCCGTGAGCACGATGGTAACTTGCTTCCGCTCACGCCGCAAGCCTGGCCAAGACTGCTCGAGGTTGCGAACCGTGGCTTCAGAACATTTGAGTCCGAGCAGAATCTCGGTGTGCCGTACATTTGGACTTTGCAAAAGAACAGTTTACTCTCCAAGCTTCGCGCCTGGTTTGAACGCGAACTTGCTGATTCGTCGGGCTTCGTGCCGCGGTGGTTTGAACAGCGCTTTGAGCTGACGGTGGACACCGGTGATAAACGGGATGTGAAATTTCGCGGCCGGATAGACCGCATCGACTTGCGAAAAGAGACCAACTTGCGCGTCGTTGACTATAAGCTGAAACGGCTGGAAAACGCCAAACGGCTATTGGCCTACGATTCCGGAAAATCATTGCAGCCACCTGTCTACATGCGTGCTGCACGCCATTTTGCAGAAAAGCCGGTTGAGGGTGTGGAATTGATCTACTTCAAAGCCGATGAAATCAAATCTATCACGTATGATGCCCAAACGGACAGCTCGCAAACCGCATCATTCATCGAAATCGTGCGATCCATTCATGATGGTATCATGGGCGGCGACTACGCGCCCGATCCGGACGCAGAAAACAAATGCAATCATTGTGATGCGCGTACGATGTGCGGGGTAGGACGCATGACGTGGAAGCGTGGCGCGGATGGAGGATTCGATGCCGAGTAATGCACGCGTCTCACTCGCGGATGATCTGGCTCGCGAACTTGCCGCGACAGATCGCTCGGAGACTTATCTCGTCGAGGCAGCTGCCGGAACAGGGAAGACCACCCTGCTTGTGCGCAAGCTTGTGAACATCATCAAAGAGATTGCCGAACCTGCCACGAGTATTGCCGCGATCACCTTCACCGAAAAAGCGGCCGGAGAGTTGAAACTTAAATTGCGTGTGGCACTCGAGAAGGAAATTTCCGATGAGCGGGATCCGGACCATCGTTGTCGAGATGCGTTGTTGGCGCTTGACTTGATGCCGGTCGGGACCATTCACTCTTTTTGCCGCGACCTGATAGCCGAGAGACCCGTGGAGTCGGGTGTTGATCCCGCGTTCTCGGTCGCCAATGAACAGCAGGCAGCGGATATGTTCCGCGAGTCCTTCGAGGAATGGGTGCTGAGCGAATTGCAGTCCGAAGTTCCGGCTGCGCGGTTTTTCTTTGAGCGGGAGCTGAAGCTCTTTACCGACCGGGGTGGCGTGAGCCTCTTTGATCTTGCACAAATGCAAACTGACCACGCCGACGCTCTGGCAGAATTGCACACACCGGCGGATACCCTCGCCGAACTGCGAGAGATGATAGACCAGTGGCGCAACGAACTTCGGAGTCTATTTAGCAGAAAGAGTGAATGTGTGAACCCCGACGACCTGCTCTACAGGTCACTGATTGTTGCTGAGCGTTGGCTGGATACTGCCTCGACGACGGACATCCATGATACCGCGATTTGGCTCGATGGAGCACCCGGCTTCAATAAGTCAAACGGAACGGGTGCCGCCTGGGGAACACGGGCAGCTGCCCAGCGTATTCATGCACAAATTGAAGAAGTATATTTGTCACGCATGGAAGTGCTGCGACAGAGAGTGTTCTCGATCGCAACCGCCGCACTGGTTGATTGGTTGAAGGGTGCGACACGAGCTTATCAAGCTGCTAAAGACTCAAGGGCGTTGCTGGATTTTCAGGATCTGCTGAGGCTGGCTCGCAATCTGCTGCGTGATCATCCTCACGTTAGGGAAGAGTTCAAGTCCCGATATACCTATCTGCTCGTGGATGAATTTCAAGATACTGATCCGCTTCAGACGGAGGTTGTGTTCTTTCTGGCGGAGACGATGGGGCAATCGGCCGGGGCCTGGCACGAGGTAGAACTTGATCGGGGAAAACTGTTTATCGTGGGAGACCCCAAGCAAAGTATCTACCGGTTCCGCCGTGCGGATTTGGACCTTTACGGTGCGGTAAAGTCCCGCATCGAAAGCGTGGGTCAATCACTGAATATTCAGACCAATTTTCGCAGCGTGCCCGAAATTCTCCGGCAGGTTAATCGTATTTTTGAGCCGCTGATGACAGGCAAATCAGAGGACGGCCGCTATGAACCGGAGTATGTATCCTTTGAGACCTACCGGGAATCACATACGCTGCCGCCCTGCAGAATCTTGCTGCCGCCGTCCGCGTGGAAAGAAGTCTCACATCACTCGCAGGAATCGGATGAGGCGGAGGCGGAAGCTATCGCCAGTTACATCTCGACCGGCGTCTCTGCCGGGGACTTTCAGTATGGTGATGTGGCGATATTGTTCAGAAATCGAAGCGGCAATCAGCAGCTTGAGCAGGCTCTGAAGCGATCGGGTATTCCATTTGATATCAGCGGCACAGTAGATTACGGCCGGCGAATGGAGATTCTTGCTCTGCGCACGGCGTTATCAGCTCTTGCGGATCCGTTCGATGAAATGAGCGTAGTGGGCGCGCTTCGTTCATCGTTTTTCCCATGCTCGGATGAAGATGTGCTGGCACAGAAACTCTGCGGCGGAGGATTCAATTACCTGACGGAGACGTCTTCCGTCGCATCAATTGCTGATGCCTTTGCCCGCTTGAAAGATCTGCATTCGGGCAAAGCGAATGCAGACGGAGTGCATTCTATTGTGACTCAGCTGCTCGATTCCACGCCTGCAATCGAACTGTTTGCGCTTGAGCGGGGCGGCGAGAGCAAGGTCGCCAATTTGTACCGCGCGTTGGATCTCGCCCAAGGCTCAGACTTGGGATCGCTGCACGATTTCATTCGCTCGCTGTCCGATCTCGAAGAGCGGGGCACGCGCGCCGAAGACGCCCCATTCACGGAATCGTACGACTCAGTTGTGCGACTGATGACATTTCATAAGGCCAAAGGCCTGGAGTTTCCGGTCGTGATTTTGTTCGGTCTCGGACGCAGAAAACGAAACAGCAACCCATCTCTGGTGAGCCGCCATTCACATGATTTCGAACTCCATTGGGGTGGGTGGCGCACGTCGGGGTATGATGACTTGAAGCTGGAAGAAGATTCACGGAATACCGGCGAAGAGTTGCGGCTGCTTTACGTGGCAATGACGAGAGCGCGGGATCAGATTGTGTTGCCGCTCAAGTGGCGCAGTCCCAGTCGGTCAAGCAACACCATCACGCACGCAAGGCTTCTGGAAGATGCCCTCGGTGCCGAGATCGAGGGAATTCAGGATCCGGAAACTTCACCGTGGGTCGTGACCTTAGCGGAACCGGTTCAGCGCCGAAACACCAGTTCGGATTTGCTGCAAATCGATCCGGACGTTTTATTGGGTTCCCTTAACGCCGAGTCAGAAGTTCCGGAAGCCTCAGATTGGAGGTTACGCAGAGACTCAGCCGCTCGGGTTTTGAATCATCGCCATCGTTTTGCATCGCGGCGAACCACAGGAGCGACTTCTCGAAGGGACGAAAACAGCGTCACTCCTGCCGCGGATTCGACGATGGCCATTCGATTCGGAAGCTTCATTCATCGAGTACTCGAACGCGCAGATTTGTCATCCCAGCAGAACCTTGACCAAGCCATTCGGTTTTGCGCTTCTGAGTTTGACATCGATCAGGCCGTAATTGACGATGCCATCTCCTTGGTATACCGCGCTC
>CAZVXJ010000213.1:0-6007 GCA_964631675.1 uncultured Alphaproteobacteria bacterium | reverse complement strand
GATGCACTGATGAAGATGATTCCGGCCGACAGGTTGCGCAAATTCCTGGACAGAAATGCCATCGAGATTGCACCGCTGGCCTACATGCGAGGTCGCACATTGGATGATGCATTTGTCATTCTTGATGAGGCACAGAACACAAATGTCCTTCAGATGAAAATGTTTCTCACGCGGCTGGGAGAGAACTCTAAAGCAGTGATCACCGGTGATCTGACTCAAATCGATCTGCCTCGTCGCAGCGAGAGCGGATTGCTGTCCATTCATAGAATTCTCGGCGGAATAGGCGGCATTCACTTTTCGTATTTTGATGAGACGGACGTCGTAAGACATCCCCTTGTGGGCAAAATAATTCTCGCCTATGAAAAATTCGACCACCAGCAGGACAACAAAGAAGGTGGTTTGAATCCGGATGCGCCAGCTTCGGGGAACCCCTCGGCCGAATAGCCGCGAGTTCCTGTGCAACTTACTGATGATGGAAATTCACTCAACTGTCCCGGGCGTGCGAATTGCCAGACAATTTGTGCTCGCCTGTGCTGATGCCGGATCAGTGCATCTGAGACTCCCCATCGGACAGATTAACTTCGTGCTAGTCAATGACCGCAGAATGTCATCACTGCACCGTAACTACTCGGGAATTCCGGGAACCACCGATGTGTTGACGTTCGATCTCACGGACGGCGACAAGCAGGTTGACGGTGATATTTACATCTGCCTGGATCAGGCGCGTAGACAGGCCAGGAAATACGGAGTCCCCCTGCGTGACGAAGTCGCGCGGTTGGCTGTGCACGGAGTGCTGCACCTCGCGGGTTTTGATGATCACGATGAAATTGGGCGCAAGAAAATGCGCATGCTTGAAGATCGGGCGCTGGAACACGGAAAGAGGCGCCAAAAGTGAGTGAGTCCTTTCCAGTAATCGGGACACTCGCTTTCTTCGGAATGCTCGTTATCTCGGCGTTCTTTTCTGCAAGTGAGACCGCACTTTTCTCCTTGACGCGTGCCCAGGTGGACGAACTCTCGCGCCGTAAGGATGCAGCGGCGATGCGCGTGACGAAGTTACTGGGTGATCCAAGGAAGTTGCTGATTGTACTGCTCACAGGTAATACAATCATCAATATCATGGCCGCAACACTCGCTGCACTGATCACAGCGAGACTTGTCGGGGATGCGAGTGCGGCCTGGATGGTATTCGCAGTTCAGGTTGTGGCTGTGACGCTTGTGATTGTCGTAATGGCCGATATTCTGCCGAAGCTTGCTGCTATCAGAAATCCGGTCAGTTGGTCCCTGAAGGCATCTCCCTTGATTACTTTCGTTGGACTATTGCTGTCGCCGCTGGTTGCTGTCCTGCTTCCGCTGACGGACTCGGTTGCCCGCCTCTTCGGTGTTGAAAAACGAAGGCTTTGGATTTCTGAAGATGAAATCAAAACGCTTGCCGAGGTTGGGGAGGAACGCGGAGTACTTGAGAGTTCGGAGCGCGAACTAATTCACTCGATTTTTGAGTTCGGTGACACAACAGTGCGGGAGATCATGGTACCGCGGACTGACATGCGCTGTCTGGAAGTGAACACGACGGTCCCCGAACTTATTAAGTTCATCAAGGAGTCCGAACACACCCGCATTCCAATATTCAACGGCACTATTGATAATATCATTGGAATTCTGCACACGAAGGATCTTCTGCTCAAACATCCGTTCGACGAAGCATTCGACCTGCGCGGAATGTTGAGACCTGCTACCTTTGTACCCGAATCGAAACTGATTTCTGAGTTGCTCAAACAGTTCCAGGGCCAGAGACTGCACATGGCCGTTGTAGTTGATGAGTATGGCGGTACGGCGGGAATTGTAACCCTTGAAGACGTCATCGAAGAGATAGTCGGCGAGATTCAAGATGAGCATGATGCAGAGCGCCCGTTGTGGACGAAGGTGGACGATCGTACGGTTGTGGCCGATGCCATGATAGATGTCGAAACGGTCAATCAGGTCCTGGGTGCAGACGTGATACCCACGGACCAGGACTTTGAGACCCTTGGCGGATTCCTTCTGGCAGAACTAGGAGAGTTTCCCGAAGCACGAACCACGGTCGACTTTCATAACTTTGAGTTTGTCGTGGAGGAAGTACGTGGACACCGATTGGGGAGAGTCCGTATTGTGAGACGTGAAGTGCAAACGGAGCAGGCAACGTGACCTGGCGCGAGAGACTTCGCCGAAAACTCTGCTGGACGTGGTGGTCATTCCGTCAAGGCCTGCCAATTTCGCACTGCAAGATTCCTGCAAAGGGACTGAAGCCCGATCACCTGATGCTTGTGCTTCCGCCGGACTTTCACGACTTCGATGTCGCGCGAAACATAGTAGAGCCTCTGGTTGTCCAGCTGGATGCAGGCAAAGTGACCGTCATGCTGCGGGAGAATTTTCGCACCTGGTTGTCCCGGGATCTAAAAGTCAATGTGCGCACATTTGATGTAAGCAAAAAAAACTGGCTGGGTCTGCCTACCAACGGAATTTGTGATACGGCGCGCGAGCTGGGTGTAGATGTAGCGATTGACCTCACACCGGGTTTTTCAGCTTATACATCGGCGATCTGCGCAGCCTCTGGAGCACCGCTTCGGATCACGATGGACAATGAAGAAACTCACGGTTTTTACAATGTGCAGATTCTCTCGCATGATGAGCGCAGTTTGGCTGATCGTTACGTCATGCTTTTGAAATACGTGTGATACGGTGCGGCTTGCTGTGAAAACAAGGAAAGCGAGCGGACATCTGCTCGCTTTGTTCATCTATAAGAGAGGAAGGAGAATGTGACTGCAGAGGAACGCGACGTCGAGACGGCTCGCGAATTCGTACGACTCGTTGAAATCATGAGAAAACTCAGGGCACCGGACGGATGTCCATGGGATCGCGAGCAAACGCACGAGTCGCTGCGGCCTTATCTCATTGAAGAGACTTATGAAGTGCTCGACAGCATTGATCGCGGCCGATATGATGAGTTGAAGAAGGAGCTGGGCGATCTCGTGTTGCACATTGTTTTTCACTCGCAGCTTGCCGAAGAGGAGAGGCTCTTTTCGATTGCCGATGTGCTGCACGAGATTAATGAAAAGCTCGTGCGCAGACATCCTCATGTGTTCGGCGAAAACAAGCTCCAATCCAGCGAACAAGTAAAGGTGCAATGGGAAAAACTGAAGCTTGAGGAAGTCCATAAACCTAGACTACTGGAAGGAGTACCGGCTAATCAACCTGCCCTGAACCGTGCGTACCGTGTTCAGGAAAAGGCTGCCGGTGTTGGGTTCGATTGGCCGGACGTTGAACCCGTTTGGGGAAAAATTCACGAGGAGATAAAGGAGCTGCGTGACGAGATCAGGCTTGGCCGGACACAGAACGTCGCGAAGGAACTTGGTGACCTGCTTTTCTCAATAGTAAATTTGAGTCGAAAACTCAAGGTCAATCCTGAGGATGCTCTTAGGATTTCTGTAAATTCGTTCATGAGAAGATTTGGCTACATCGAAGATCGCCTCGCCGAGCAGGAGAGGGGCGCACATCAAGCAAGCTTGGAGGAGTTGGATCTGTTGTGGGAAGAGGCGAAAGTAAAACTCAATACTGAAAGCTGAAAGTTGAAAAGAAAGAAATTAGACAAAACTGAAACATCCGAACCAAAGCTGCGTGAAGACGGCTCCAAAGGCAGACCAAAGTTCATTGATACTGCAAGAAGTCCCGAGCGAGCGCTGTTGATTGGACTACAATGGCCTGGCATGACCGTGACATTGGCGCGCGAGTTTCTGGATGAACTCGACATGCTTGCGCAGACGGCCGGGGCTCAGGTCGTGGGCCGCGAGCTGGTGAAACGAGGAAAGAAAGATCCTGCGCTGTTTGTCGGGACCGGAAAGGCCGAGGAGCTTGCCGAAATTGTTCAGGAAACAGCTGCAGAACTGGTGATTTTTGATGATGACCTCGCACCCGCCCAGAATCGCAATCTCGAGCGCGTGTTGGGTGTGCGTGTGCTGGATCGCAGCGGCCTCATCCTGGACATTTTTGCACGTCGTGCACGAACGAAGGAGGCGCGAACACAAGTAGAATTGGCCCAACTTCGATATATGTTGCCACGTTTAGCTGGAGCGTGGACTCACCTTGAACGGCAGCAGGGTGGTATCGGTATGCGAGGTCCAGGTGAAACACAGATTGAAACAGATCGCCGGATCATTCGTACGCGAATCGCTGTGCTTGAAGAAGAGTTGCTGCACATTGAGCGCGTACACCATACACAAAGGGCGGGGCGCGATGACGTCGTTAGATTCGCCCTGGCGGGCTACACGAATGTGGGCAAGTCCACACTAATGAACGTGCTAACGGGCGCGGGAGTGTATGAAGAAAACCTATTGTTCGCCACTTTGGACTCTACGACACGACAGCTTGCTTTTTCGGCCAAACTGAAAGCCGTCCTTACCGATACAGTCGGATTCATACGTAAGTTGCCCCCTGGACTGGTTGCAAGTTTCCGGTCAACTCTGGCCGAAATTCGCGAGGCGCACTTTATTTTGCATCTCGTGGATCTGGCCTCTCCTTCTTATAAGGAACAGAAGGCTGAAGTTGAGAAGATCCTAAATGAGATGAAAGTCGGCGATCTGCCACGGCTGACGATTTTCAACAAGATTGACTGCCTTGAGGATGACGTGCCCTTGCGAGAGTCATTGCTTGAGCATCCGGGAGGAATGTACATCAGTGCTCGAAATGGAACGGGAATTCCTGAGTTGATTGAGCAATTAAAGAAGCTGGCTACCGACCAGGGGGTGTATACAGGGACCGTCCGGCTTCGACCCGAGGATGGAAAGCTGCTGGCTGAGATCTACCGGTATGGTGAAGTGACGGACGAGGTGTCAAAGAACGGAAGCCTCCAGTTAAGTTTCCGAATGCCAAAACTGCGAGCAGAGATGCTGGGATTGACGTCAAGAGAAGAGAGGCTAAGACCGAAGAAGAAGAGCCCGGGCCGGCCAATACCAGAAGGCTAAATACTCCAAAAGAAAACACTGCATTGCAACAAAAATCAAGGATACTCTCAATACGCCCGGCAATACGGGCGTTTCACTTACGTGGCTTGCTGGATTTCAGGGTCAGCAATGTTTCGAGTTTCGGCCCGCGAGCTGATAAAAATGACCGCCGAGTTCACTTAAAGGCGCTTTTTGTAATAGTAATAACAATATCTTATGAATAACTTATAAAATTTTCTTGACAAAATTGGAACTTATTTGTATATTTGCAGTCCATTATAGTGAACTGCCCGTTCCATAAACAGAGAGCGCCTGTGTGAAGATCGGCGAGAGAATCCGCAACTTAAGGCTGGCAAGTAATTTGACCCAGGAGGAGCTTGCGGAACGGGCCGACTTAGCCAAATCGTTTATTTCACAGCTTGAACGCGACCAGATGAGTATTTCAGTGGAGAATCTGCTGGAGCTACTCAAGGTCCTGAATGTATCACCGGCGGATTTTTTTCGGGAGACCGTCGAGGAAAAGGTTGTGTATGCGTCAAGCGAACGCACTGGGCTTGAAGAAACGGGAGCGGCAAAATTTGAATTGCTGATTCCCGGTGGCACGAACCGGGAGATGGAAGCAGCGCTGGTTCAGTTGCTGCCCGGTCAAAAGACGGATCCTATCAAACCGTTTCAAGGTGAGGCTTTCGGTTTTGTGTTGAAGGGATCCCTGACGCTAAATTTTGGAAGCGAGAAGTTCAGAGCGCGAGCCGGAGACAGCTTCTATTTCTCCGGTGAGCGAGAACATATATTAGAGAATGCCGGGAACAGGCCGGCGGAGTTTCTGTGGGTAACTACACCGCCCATGTTTTGAGGTGCGGGGCGGCGCACGACTTAACCTTCACGGGCACAAAATCTCGTGTCCGGCTGATTAAAGGAGAAAGAGTAAGATGAAGGCTTTGGGTCGTCAGATCGTCGTAGAGTTTTACGGTTGCAATCCGGAAACTTTGAACGACGTCGCCGCGATCAAGCGCTCCATGCGAGGAGCGGCCATC
>CAZVXJ010000212.1:0-6027 GCA_964631675.1 uncultured Alphaproteobacteria bacterium | reverse complement strand
AACACGGGATTTTCCGTTTACACCGGCACAGAACCGGGAGTGATCGATGAGTTGCTGGGCGGAACATCGCACGGGTCTTTTCTGACGCAAAGTGCACCGGGTGACAAGCGGTTTTACGTTGTGGTGCCGGATGCCGAGGGAGTCTACCTCGGAGCCCGGCCGTTTATTACGTGGCCGCAGAATGGGGCTTCGCTTTATGGATTCAACAGCATTGTGGTGATGGACAATCTGCACGGAAGCGAGTGGGACTCTTTTCGCGTGGAAATTGACTCACTCGGAATCAACACGGTTATCGGTTCCAGCTTTGATACACCGCGGGGGATCAGCGGGGAGTTTGTCGTCAATAAGGACTTCAACAATTTTGGTTTGGGCCTTCACTGGATCAACGTTTACGTCGTGGATCACAACGGTATCACCTGGTCGACCTCGGCCTTCGTCAATGTCGTGCCCCGGCCGTTTGCATCGTTTGATGCCAGCTACGACTTTGCGGGTCGGCGTTTTCATTGCTCGGCCAACTCCATTTCAGGTCTGTCCGGGAATCTGGTTGATATCCTGTGGGAGACGACACTTGCTGACGAGCGCTATGGCAACCTCATCAACTTCGAATGGAAGCCCGGCAGCGATAGTTCGAGCATTGTCAAGCCGTTTCCGAAGACCGATACGAAACTTGTGACGCAGGATATCGAGTGGATTCACTACGATGATCCATTTGTCGGGGTGAAGGTTCCGGTCACGGATCCGCCGCCGGCTCCGGTTCCGCGTACGCCGTCCCAATTGTGGCTCTGCTGTGATACGCTCAAACTGCTTGCAGACTCCGGGACTTCGATGCACAACGGTGGGCCTGACCTCAAACGCGGGCCGATAGTGGAATGCATCGGAGAGAGCGGCCAGATGTCGCAATACAGCCTTGGATACAGATGGGAAATTGAAGTCATTTGGTCCGTGATTGACGAGCCGAAAACCTACTTCTACGGCATGAATACCAAGTACACGACGATTTCCACAGAAGTAAAGTGTGATACAGGTTTGGCTGGTGCGGCAGATGATACCTTTCGCGTTGTTCGCGCATCCAATGGTCAGCCCAAGTATCAGAAGATTAAGCACCACCGCTATGGCGGTGAAAATTATGAGTATGACAGCGTAGGAACGGCCAAACTGCATCGCAATCCGCCAAGCGCAAAGCCGGGTATGCCCAAGAACGCGCGGATTGGCGACAAAAAATCTACGTATGATTCGGGTCCGACCGAATTGAACATTTCAAGACGAAAAGTGGATCAGAATCTTGGCTATCGCGAGCAGGGCGACTTCTTTATTTACGTGGCGGCTGGCGAGGAATGCCCCGGTCGCAGATGCTGCAAGGATTTCGAGATTCACTATGATGTGACGTTCTGTCCACTGTGTAAACCGATCATCTACGATGTTCGACCTAAGATTACGAACGTAAATACCGCAGCTGTTTGTCCACCGCTGGGGCCCTGAGTGAGCCTCGCAGCATATGAATGAAAGTACTGGCACGTCCGGTTGGGTTGTGATGGACGCAAATGGATTTTCTGAGGTCCTACTAGGGGATGTTTGCGGCAGCCTCCGGGCTGCCGCATATTTTTGATTCCTGACCCTTTTACTGCAACTATTGCTGCTTTCGGATTTTTTGGACTTCTTGCATTCTTAGAGGGAACTTGCTATCTTATGGGTCGTACAATTAGAGAATTTTCAACGACTAAGGCGATAACAAAAGCAGTGCAAAAACAATGAAGAAGTTGATGTTTGTGCTGAGTCTTGCACTTATGGTGCCGCTTGTTGCATCCGTATATCACGGTTGCAGCCGGGCGGATGCCAAAGGCAAGCTGCAAGTCATGTACAGCGGTAACATTCGCGGGAATGTTACCCCATGTGGTTGACACGATAAAAAAGGCGGGGTTGCCCGGTGGGCAGCCTTCATCAATCGGCACCATGATCCAGACGCAGCTTGGCTGACCGTCGATGCCGGGAACTACGTGGATCGAGCGGGCGGAACGGGCGGTTGCACGAGCAAGTGCCAGTTCATGATCTATTCGTACGAGGGCCTGCACTATGACGTGCTGAACGTCGGAAAGCAGGAAGTCTGGATGGGCAAGGAAACTTTCCTGTCGATCCTGGACACGACCAAGTGCGATTTTGTTTCCGCGAACCTTCTGGATATCAAATCCAAGAAACCGTTTGTCAAGCCGTACGTCATCAGGGATTACGGCAACATGCGAGTGGGTGTTTTGGGTCTGCTGAACGACGCGGACTTCCCCAAGGGCAGTTCGATGCTCGATTCCACGGCTTTTGCAGTCACTTCGGCGTATGATGCTGCGAAGAAGTACGTGCCCATGCTCCAGAAGAAGTGCGACGCGGTGGTTCTGCTCTGCGAATTGCCGTCGACAATGCTGGATACGATGTGCTTGCAGATTCCGGGAATCGACCTTGTGGTTTCCACAGGCGCCTTGAAGAGCGGCGAGCAGATGATGACGGTCGGCGACACCCGAATTGTTGGAACGGGTTCGTCAGGCTACAGCGGCCACTATGCGACGATCGAGTTGAACCCTGCGTGGAAAGACAGCGCAGCGGTCGTGAACTTCTCAGAGTCTCTGACGGACACGTACGAAGAAAAAGGACTCTGGGCTGATCGTGTGAATCAATTCAACGCGAGTCCTCCGCCGGCAAAGATTCCGCCGGCAAAGACACCAGGCGCGGTTCCGGCACCCGGTTCACAGGGCACTTCACCCACAATAACTCCCTTGCCGACGTCATCGTCGGACCCGACGAAGAAAACCGGTTAACACAGGCAGCCTTCCCGATCTTTCTATGCGGGCGGCCCTGTGCGGCCGCCCGACTTGTTTGTACCTTCGCATGCACGTGCGTGTGACGAAAATATACCAACCCACTTCGCTTGCGGCGTGGGATGACACGAACAAAGAAATAGAAAAGAGAGAAGGAAGGGTCATGCGGAAACTCGTACTGTTTTCTGTGCTGCTCGTTGCGGCGTCGTCAACCATGCTCTGGATTAGCGGCTGCGGACGCGCCGAGGCCAAGGGCAAACTGCAAATTATCTACACGGGAAACATTCGCGGCTCGGTCGCACCGTGCGGCTGCAAGGTGAGCAAGGGCGGCGTTGCCCGACTTGCCGCTTTCATGAACCGTCATCACGACAGCGACGCGAACTGGCTGACGGTTGACGCGGGTAACTATGTTGACCGCGCGGGCGGTACGGGCGGCTGCACGAGCAAGTGTCAGTTTATGATTGATTCGTATGCCGATTTGCATTACGATGTGCTCAATATCGGCAAGCAGGAAGTTTGGATGGGCAAGGAGACTCTGGCGAAAGTGATGGACACCACGGCGTGCGAATTTGTTTCCGCAAACCTGGTAGATATCAAATCCGGCAAGCCGTTCGCCGAGCCGTATGTGATCAAGGATTACGGCAACATGAAAGTCGGAATCATGGGTGTGCTGAACGAGCTTGACTTCCCGGCAGGTTCTTCCATGCTGGATTCGACCGCCTTCAAGGTCACGCCCTCGTATGAAGCAATCAAGAAGCATGTGAATGTGCTGAAGAAGAAGGCCGATGTGGTTGTTCTGCTGTGCGAACTTCCGTCTGCCGCGTTGGACACGCTGTGTCTGCAGATTCCCGGAATAGATTTTGTTATCTCCACCGGTGCGCTGAAAAGCGGCGAAATGGCCTATACTGTGGGCAAGACGCAGATTGTCGGAACCGGCTCCTCGGGCTATACAGGCCATTCAACGACTTTTGTGCTGAATCCTGCGTGGGGTGACAGCGTGGGCGTGACTCACTTTAATGATCAGCTTACCGATGCCTATGATCAACCCGGCATGTGGACCGACAGGCTTGCAGCATTCAATGCGAATCCGAATCAGACCCAAATGCCGTCTGGCAATCCGGCGGGAAACGTGGCACCCATGAAACTTTCACCCGGAGTACCGGGGTCGTCTCCGGTATCTCCCAGTTCAAGTGACAAATCAGGAACTTCCACTCATACGGGGTAGTCGTTTGCAATGAAGGGCCGATGGATCGTTGTGTTTACCTTGGGTGTACTGGTTTGCTGGACGACGTGGTCGGCTGCGGAGTCTAAGAAGCCGTCCGGGAAATCGGGCTCGATCACACCGGCTCGAATCAACTTTTCAGGTAATCTGGTCGGCGAAATAGATGCGTGCAGCTGCAAGCACAAGAAAGGTGGCTTGGCGTGGCGCGCAGGATTTCTGTCTCAGGCACGGCCCGATTCCATGGCCAATGTGACGATCGAGGCCGGCAATTTTGTGGCGAAGCAATACAACGCCGCAGAGTGGCTAAAGGCCACGGCCCTGATCGATTTCTTCAAGAAGACCGACTACGACGCGGTCGGACTTTCAACGAACGAAATTCGATTTGGACTGGAGAAGTGGGAAAGTGCCGCGAAGTCGGGCGTTCCGGTAGTTTGCGCAAACCTGTTCACAAATCCCAAGGCAAGAAAACCCCTGTTTCGCCAATACGTATTGAAGCGGGACAACGGTCATGTTCTGGGTGTGATACATTTTGTCAGTGATTCTGCTTGGGCGGCCCGTTCTGATGCCGAGACCAAGCTCGGTTACAAGTCGCCTTTCGAGATGGGTGAACTCGTTTCGAAGGTGGCCGGTCAGTGTGATCATCTGACGGTGTCGGGGGATTTTTCCGTTACGGATGCGGATTCATTGGCCCGGTCATTTCCGGAAATTGATCTCATCGTGAGTGCAGGAATCTCCTATGGCGAGCGGCCGCGTACGACGGGCAGCACAGTCATCGTCGGTACTCCTACCAAGGGTTATAACGGCCACTTCGTAGACTGGAGTTTTGTCGAATCGGACACTACTTTGAAGTTTCGCGCCGGTTCGACCGTACTGGATGCGGCGGTGCCAACCGACTCAACCATTTGGGCAATCGTCGCCGATGTCAAGCAGAGAATCAGTAATGCCGAAAGCCCGTAATCTCGTTTGTTCGAAGCGTCCTGGATGATGTTTAACCGGATGGACGCGACCATTTAATAGAAAGTAATGCCTCTGAAAACCCGAACGCTGCTCATTGTGCTATTGGCTCTTGCCGTAACGGCATTTGCTGCAGCCGAAGCCAAGAAACCGGTCAAGAAACCGCGCTCCGATGTTCCCACGCGTATACACTACTCGGGGAACATCAGCGGTGATCTTGAACCGTGTGGTTGAAAGCACAAAAAAGGCGGGCTGGCCCGGCGGGCCAGTTATCTCAGTAAGGAACGTAAGGACTCGATTGCCAATCTGACGGTCGAGGCGGGCAACTTTTTGCCTCGCGGGCGGTCTCGTGCCGATTCGGTGAAAGCCGACGCGTTGGTTGAGTTTTTCCGCAGCACCGATTATGATGCCGTAAGCCTTGGTACGAATGAAATGATCTTTGGCATAGCCGAGTGGAAAATCGCCAAGGAGGTCGGCCTTCCAATAGTGTGCGCGAATGTGTTCTCGGACGCGAAGGGTAAGAAGCCGGTTTTCGATCCCTACATTCTGAAGCAGGAGCGGGGTCACACTTTCGGTGTCGTCGGATTCATTTCGGCCAAGGCATGGGCGCAGCGCATTGATACTTCATCGGCCTTTCAGTTCAAGTCGCCCTTCGAGTCTGATAAACTGATGAAGAAGCTGGCGAAGAAATGTGATCACATCACCGTGCTCGGTGAGTTTCCCGTTCAGGAAGCCGAATCACTTGCGGCAAAGTACCCGCAGATCGACATCATCGTCAGTACCGGAATAACCACTGGCGAGAAACCCAATGAAGTGGGAAATACGGTGATTGTCGGTTCACCGCAGCGGGGCGGCAACGGCAACTACCTTGAATGGACGTTTGCGCAGGCGGATACTTCAGTTCGCTATCGTGCCGGATCTATCTCACTGGATGAGGCATTGCCGGTTGACTCAACGACGCAGCAGATGCTCACGCGCATGAACGAGCTCCTCAATAATCCGGCAGCTCCGGCTCAGAATGTTCTGAATCCGGTCGTGAAGTCTTCTACC
>CAZVXJ010000211.1:0-6049 GCA_964631675.1 uncultured Alphaproteobacteria bacterium | reverse complement strand
GTGAGGTCAATTGAACGGTCTGAGGGGATCATATAACTCATTATGTGTCAGTTTCGCACATAATAAAAAACAGACGGACGCATGAGTCCATCTGTTCGAGTGCGAAGATAAGTACACATAATCAGGTCTGCCGTCAGCCGGGGGCGATACGCGCTGAGTTCTTGACTCTCGTCGTCTCATTTTGGCTTTTGGGGTTGTCCAACAGTACTTACCCAATATAACAACTATTCTGAGCAAACGCAAGCTTCAGCTTTCGCGAACCGGATTGCACACCGCCGAGCGGCTTCGTCCTCAATTCGTGGGACCGGTATTCAGTCCCGGACGAGCAGACCGTCCGGTGAGACACGCTATCCATCCTGACCATGAAGTCGAGTTGAAGTCGCCCACGCGGTTGCGCACTTCAGCACTTCGCAGCGCATCCACCCGACTCGAACGCAAAAAACAAAAGTCCCCGTATATTGCGAGGACTTTTTGTATTCAATTGCTGTGCTGGATTGAAACTTACCTGAGCGGTGACGGCCCTTCTTGCAATGTCACGGCGGGTGATGCAGCGGTATCCGGAAGCACCACCGTGACATGGTAGAATTGCTTGGTGAAGCCAACAGTTGAAATATTCAGTGAGGTGTCCGGCGGCAACACCGTGGCAATGGTCGGAAAACTGCCGTTCGGCGAATTGTCTGCATGTACATTATACTGAGAGGCCCCGGCAACCGATCGCCACATGACTTTCACGGTATTGGCGGGAGAACTTTGCGGCCGCACTCTCACGCGTATCGGACGAATCAGCGCCACGTTGAAGTTCATCGGGATGATCAGCGGAGAGTGACTCGGGTCGTTGGAGATGAACTGCAAGTCCGCATGATAATCTCCAAATGCCAGTCCGGTGGCATCGACATATACTTCCACCTGACGGCAATTGGTTCTCGTAATGTGCGCGGAGAGATCGGCCGGATCCAACGAAATATGAGGCACAAAAGCCGGAGAGACATTCACGAGGGACACTGCATAGTTCAGCAGGCACTCGCCTTCATTGCAGATCCCCACGGTTTCCATCAGAAACACATCTTCCGAGGTGATGATGGTGTCCGCAACGGAAGGAATCACCGGGACTATTTCCGGATCACCCGTACACAGTGCACAGACGAGAGTGTTTGCCTCGTAAGTAAAGTCGATAAATTGACCGCCGCCGGCATCCCGTCCGGTGATTGTGGCAAACTCACCGCTGAGACCTTGAGAACTGAGCAGATTCAGCAGGTCCGCCGGGCCCGGAACAAAACCACCGAGCAGAGCCAGTTCAAGCGTTCCGCCCAGCACAATCGATCCGTTAATCAAGAGCTGATCGTAAAGCGAGGGCGTCGCACCGCTGATTTCGAGACGCAGCACAGAAGTTGACGTAAGTGCGAAACTGCCGTTCACCGTTAGGGCACCCGGTGAAAGTCCCGGACTGATGGTTCCGAAATTGCTGAACGAGAGAGCGTCGGAGATGTCGAGGGTGCCGTTGCCGGTAATCAGTCCTGACGTGTCATTCACAAAGTTTCCCAGCACTCGCAGCACGGCACCTGCCTGAATGGTAATGGTTCCACGGTTCACAGCATCGCCCGCCAGTGTGAGCGTATCTGCGACTACGTTCACGAATCCCGAGTCGGCGCAGTTCACCAATTCCACTTCGCACATCACATTGTCAGGTGTCAGCAGAAAAGTACCGCCAGAGCTGATTTCCCCTCCATTCAGAACCAGACCGTCACCTTGTATGGTTCCGCCGCTTTCGACTCGGAGTTCGGATCCGTCGTAGTTGATCAGCGTGTCTTCGATCGTCAGTGCCGCTTCATCTCCCACAAACATCACGCCGTAATTCTCGTACAGCCGGTGAATGACCAGCTCAGCAGAATCGGCAATGTTCACCGTACCATCGTTGTGACCACCAAAACCGAATACGACTCTTCCACTGAGAATATCGATCGTTCCCGGTGTGCGCGCAACCGTGGAGTTAATCACGGGTACGTCAATCGCAATAGTGTCGGCTTGAGCATCAAAATCGGCATCACCGCTGTTGTACAGTTTGCCGATACCGAGCATTTTGAAACCCGGTCCAACATCCAGCGTGCCCAGCGGGTCAATGTTTACTACGGCGGTATCCACAAGCGTGAGTACGCCGCTATCCTGAAAATTCGCTGCGCCTTCCACTTTCAATTCCAGCGAATCTATCTCCTTTGAACCGCCTGTTTGCAAATTAATCGTCACTCCGACGGGAATCAATTGAGTAATAGAGAAACCACCTGTCGAGGCTTCCACGGACAGCACGCCCGATTGCCAATTATAAACCGATGCTGGCAGCACATAGCCGCTCATTGTGCCGCCGTTTTGCGTGATCGTGTCCACGCCAACGGGAAACAATTCGGGCGCGGTGAAGTGGGCGAACGTGCTGCCAAGATTCAGCGAGCCAAGATCCACAGCTACAGTTGTATCGGGATCAAAATAGACCTTGGTCGGATTTGCAATCAGGCCAGTTAGATAAATTCCGCCGTCGAGATACCATTTGCCCTTGCAGAGCGAAGTGTCGCTCACGAAATGCACCGTTCCGAGACATCCAACCCTGGAGTTCTCAGTAAACTCGATTGAATTAACCCGTAGCGTGCATCCTGCGGCGATGCAGGTGGAGTCGTCAATGACGGAGGTCGTGTCCTCAATCTCCAGGTTTCCGGTAATCAAGCGCATCGAGCTGAATGTCGGATTATCGCCCCGGAAGTAACATTCCACCGTGGCGAGATCCGTGAAGGATGCCGCCGTATCTACTTCTGTTGAGAAAATACCATCATTCAGGAACGAGGCAAACTGGAACGCGTCCAGGTTCTCCCCGGTAATCGTTCCGGCTCCGTCAAACCGCACCGTGCCAATCGTGTTGTTGATCAGCGAGCTGGCAAAAATTCCATCCGGGCTTACCAGATTCAGCACGCCCGACTCCTGAATGGCTATCAGACCGTCGTTGTAGACATCATTGCACTGAAGTTCTCCGTCTACGTTCAGCACACCGCCAACTCCGATATTGATACCACCGGTATATTGCGCAATGGATCCGGTCACGTTCATCGCGCCTTCGGCAAAAATGAAGAAGCCTTGAATCACATCTGAGCCGCCGTCAAGATCGAGTTCGCCCGTCGGCGTCACATACATCGAAGTGTTGAACAGGTCTAATGTGCCGCCATTGCGAACGATAATCTGCCCATAGTCGTATACGGAGTACGCGGCGGTCGAGGCGATTTCAAAAGTAGAAGAGACGTCAAGTATGCCTGTCGTGTCCACGCGGCAAGCGATCTGTGTACCGACACCGCATTCAAAATTGAAGCCTCCGGTCACGAGCAATGTCGCATTCGCACTGGGGCCGCCGAGAATCAGCATCTCCACGTCTGCCGTTGCATTCAGCGTGACCGTATACGTTCCCACCGCCGCAATCCGCGCCGTATCGTTCGGCCCCGGTACGCCGTTGCTCCAATTTCCGGCCACGTTCCAATTGCCTCCGGCCGTGTTCGTCCAGTTGGACGTGAGGGCGAAGGCGGTGGAGGCAAGCAGTAACAAAAGGAAGCATATGCTCCACTTTACTATCGAGGCAATGGGCTTCAGCCCATTGGTATTACGACAATGACAAGGGGCTAAAGCCCGTTGCCCGACTCGGCGAGTTACTGCGATTTGCTTATTCATCATTCGCCTCCCGAGCCGGAAGGCTGAAAGGTGCGAGCGAATCGGTGCCCACGGTGATATAATAGTACACGGCTTCAGCCACCGGATCGTCACGCAAGATGTTTATGTCAACGTACTCCGGAACATTGACGGAATCAATGCGTACGAACGCCTCGCCCGGCGATATCGCGCGATAGATGTAAAATGGTCCGGTTGCGCCGCCAGCATCCCAATGCAAGGTCGGAGGATTTCCCGGCGACAAGACCGTCAGTGCCGTCACGCTCAGTGTATCTCTTGTGGTTTCCGTCCAGAGGCCGCGATTGTCGCGGAAGCGGAATCCGAAAATGTGCGTACCGACCGGTAAACCGCTCACGGTATCCACGCCGACTTCCAGCGTGTCATTGAACGCGCCATCCGCCGCGATCAGCGGTACGCCGAAGCCCACGCCCGGATCCGTGCCGACAAAATACTCTCCCGCCGCAATAGACTGTCTGATCACCGAGCCGCTGAAACCGCGCACCAGCACCGGCCAACTCTGCGGAATTCCCCACACATTGCGCTCGTCCTTAAACCGCAGCGAGAACTTGTGCGTGCCGACGGGCACTAGCATGCTTTCAATTATTTCATCACTGAATGAAACCACTGGTCCGCCTTGGATCAAAAGCGGAGTACCATTCCCCGGACCGGGATCATTGTTGAAAAAATACTCCGCCGCCACGATGTCCAAATTCCTGTCCAAATCACTTCCATCAAACTTGAAGTACGTACCCGTGGTCGCGTTACTCCAGCGATTCAGGTTGTCTTTCACGCGCAGCGAGAGCCGGTGCTGGCCGGGGGGCATAAAAAGGTCTTCAAGAATATCAGTGGAAAATGAAACCTCTGGCCCGCTTTGAACGGCCAACGAACTGCCGTTGCCTTGCCCCGGATCAATGTCAAAAAAATACTCCGCTGCCGTAATCGTGCGACCCGTGTCCAGCGCGGCCATGTTGTAAACGCTGAACGTCCATGAACCGGCATTGCTCCAGCGATTTGCATCGTCCTTCACGCGCAAGTTCAGCTTGTGCAGCCCGATGGACAAGCCCGCCGTGGCCGCGCTGAAATTCAAGCTGACGGTTGTATCCGAGCTGAGCGGCACATCAACGCCATTGCCGATTCCGGGGTCGCCGTCGAAGTAGTACTCGGCCTCGGTGATCGTTTGCGCGCGCAGCGCAGCAAACGGAAACGCGAGTCCGAAAAGTAGTATGTAAAAAAACTTTCGCATGGGTTTTGTCATACGTTGAGGTTCATCACGTTCCGGGCGGGTTACGCGCGCCCACTGCGTGGGGTTGTCTGTGCACGTTGCGCTAACCCACCTCGGCGGAGTTCTTGTTTTCGCATCAGTACGCCCTACCAATTCTTCCCGTTGCTGTTATCGGAATAGGCGTACCCACAGAGACCGCCGACGGTACTGAAAGAGCACTGACAAACGGATATGCCGGCACGCCGTGATCCACAAACGGAGCCAAGCCGCCATAAATTCCAATGTCTGCGCGTGTACCATTCAGATCGAGATAGGCAGGTTCTCCGGCATCAATCAGCGGGCTGCCGCCGGGTAAATGCAAGTCCGTCAGTCCAGAGACGTAGTTGGTCGTGCGGTTGTAGTTCACAAACGGATTAGACGAGAGGATGATATGATGCGCGGCTTCCGGCGGCACGCTGCCTTCCGATGCACAGTACTCAACGACGCTTCCGGGCGGGAGATTCCACACAAACGGCTCTCCGGCATAGGTCGAAGTGTCATAGGCCACGCAATTGAAGAATGCGGTATTGCTACCGCCGCCGCCATTAAGCGCCTGCCAGCCGAGGAAAGCGCAGTTGTAAGCCGAAAGGCTCGCCCACGAACCCCACAACATAGCTTGACTCCAAGCCAAGCGATTTGCACTCGTCAATATGGCACAGACACACGACCGCATGACGACTTGCTCTCCGGAAAGAACCAACGAAGCAGAGTTGTACGAACCGACAACGTAAGTGACAAACACACAGTCGTCAAAGAATACTCTACCTACGGTGCCTGACTGATGATTGAAGGCGATAGCAGGACCGCTCGCCGGACTGTTCTTAACGATCATACATCTCCGAAACACCAGCGAATCGAAACTGCCATTTGCAATAATTGTTGCCGTTCCGCCGCCATCGTAAGTAATCTTTATGCCTTCGAAGACGGTTCGGCTGCACCCGGTACTCAGAAAAATGTTGCTGGTGATGCGCGTGAGTTCGATACCCGCTCCAATAACCGTGAGGCGTTTGGCGAAACTCATCAGATCCGGATAGCTTCCGGGACCAATGATGATGGAATCACCATCTGAAGCGGCATTGTACGCCAGTGGGATTG
>CAZVXJ010000210.1:0-6050 GCA_964631675.1 uncultured Alphaproteobacteria bacterium | reverse complement strand
GAAAGAAGGTATTGTTCGAGAGATTCAGCATGGGATGAGTTGTAGACACAACCACTCCGATGGCCTCTCCGTCCGCCCATCCAGCCTCGTTCGCACAGGTGAATACAAGCGTAGCAGTCTCGTTACGCTCCAGCCTGCCGTCTCCGTCGCCGCCCTGAGCATCGTCAATTACCACATCACTGACCGTCATTCGCGGGTAGATTGAAGCCAAGGCATTGACGGCACTCACGCGGCCGTAGCCAAGTTCGCCGTCATCGTATCCGGGATTCAATGGATAAATATCTTCAGCCGTTTCGAACAGCAAATCGCGAATGTCTTCGTTGGTAAATTCCGGGAACATGCCCCAGATCAATGCCGCGACACCTGCGGCCGATGGGCTGGCCATCGACGTTCCGTCCAGAGCTTGGTAGGTGTTGATCACAGTACTGAACACGCCAACACCGGGAGCACAGAGTTCTGTCCACGTTCCGTAGTTACTGAAACCGGCCTTCTCATCGTCCTGATCCGTCGCATTGACGGCGATGACATTCTGATTTCCACCCGGGTAGTGAATCTGGCTAACGCCTGCGTTACCTGAGGCGCCAAAAAGCAGGCATCCCTGATTCCAGACGGTGTTGCATGTTTGCTGTGATTGCGGGGAGTAGCTCGAACTACCATAGCTCATGTTGAGGATCTTGGCACCATTGGCACATGCATACAGTATCGCCGGACGAGTCGCGCTTTCAGGCATATAACCCATGTTATCATTGGCCAAATAGCCCGCACGCAGCGCCATCAAAGTTCCCACCCAGCTCGATCCGGTTACGCCGATGTTGTTATTTCCGTGTGCCGCCATAGTTCCGCCGACATGCGAACCGTGTGACTCCATTCCGAACATGTCATTGTCCATCTGGTTGTTACAATCTTCACCCGCCATGCAACCACCGATATTGATGATGAAATCCCAACCCAGAAAGTCATCCACGTAGCCATTGTCGCCATCATCTTCGCCATTGAGATCTTCGGTGTCCCCCGGATAGTCGTCATAATCGTATGGGAGTCCATTGCCATTAAGGTCTTCATCGGGATTCACCCACAAGATTGACCCGCGCTCCGGGTGGTTGGGATCAAGTCCCAAATCGGGATGGTTCCAATCGACACCGGTGTCGATTCCGGCACAGATGATTTCAGGATTTCCTGTTGAAAAATCCCAGACAACATCGCAGCCGACAATCCGTTTGTCATACTGACTTCCCCACGATGCGTCATTCGGATTGCGGTATTGGCGATAAAGCAAGTCAGGCATCGCACCCGTCACAAAAGTCGATTTCGTGAATTGGTCGAGCACATCGAGAACCGGATACTCGTCGCGAAAAATCAGAATATACTCTCGGTAGAAATCCGGCGGGGTCTTGAGGCGATCCAATGTCTCGTCCGGTACGAGGCGATAGGCCGCCGTAACTTCGAATTCACGGAACAATGCATCGATTTCCTCAATCCCTATCCGCACAATTCCTGAAGCCTTGTCAACCTCGGGGACTTGTTGGCCTATGACAGGTGCAAAATCTACAAGCAGGCGTCCGCGAAGAAATTCCGCGTCTTGCCACTGGTCCGAAGCCCGGCCAAATGCGGCTGTGCCAATGGTGAGGAGTGCCGAAGCGAAGAACAACAGAAGGCGGGTCATGCGATTCATCTCCAAGAAATAGAACTGGGGAAATACGGGAAAGTGAGACATTCTCCAACAGAATGCATAAGCTACAGATTACCCGTATGAAAGTCAATCAGAGGCACTCCTCTTTGTAGTTCAGATTATCACTCGGCATGCGCTGCATTATGTTAATAATCATAATAGTTTAGTTGTGTCTTCTTGCACGCGGCTACTGCAAATATTGCGTCAAGTTGAAGAATCCAGATCGTGTCTCTCTTTGCCCAGCTGAGGAGGCATAATGAGAGACCACATTCGTTTTGAGCACTTCTCGGCGGAGACTAACAAAACAGCAGGGGCGGACTTGCGTCCGCCCCCTGAATTGGTGCGTTGTTGCTTACCGTCAAGACTTGGAGGTTATACCCTATTTCACGGCCATTTTTGCCGGAATGACGTGTGGCGTCACGAAGCAAAGAATCTCGGACTTGTCAAGGGTCTTGGCAGAGTAGCTGAACAGTCGTCCGAATAATGGAATCGCATGCAGCAGTGGCACCTTACGAGTCAGCAATCCTTCCTTGGAACGAATGACACCGCCAATGACAATAGTCTCGCCATCTTTTGCCATCAGAGTGGTGTTCACTTCGGAGGTAAGGATGATGATTCCGCCTGCAACAGTCGCTTCACCGGAGAGGTCCGACACTTCAGGATTCAGAGCAAGTGCCACGTCGCCGCCTGGGATTATCTGTGGTGTCACCGTCAGTTTGACCGCCACATCGAAAAACTCGGTCACAACATTGCCTGACTCATCAAGTTTGTTGATCGGGATCTTCTTCCCGGAAAGGACCTTCGCAGACTCATTGTCATTGATCAGTACGGACGGCTGAGAGAGTATCTCAACTTTGTTCTCCTGCTCCAATGCAGAAAGTTGAACAGCGATGTCCACGCCATTTTCAAGTCGGCCAAACCTGAATGCGCCGGTTGGTTCTCTGATACCGAGGTCCACTGATCCCTCGGCGCGTGAGTTGGATAACGGATTGTCATAATTTCCGACTGTCCAGTTGATTCCTAACTCTCGAGCGGTGTTCATGTCCACTTCGACGATCTTGGCCTCTACCAGGACTTGTCCGGTCGGCCGATCGAGCTCGCGAATTACGGAATCCAGGCGCGACACGACGGTGGGAATGTCCGTCACGACAATCGCATTCGCGCGCGCATCTGACTGGGCTTTACCACGCTCCGTCAATAGTTTCGAGAGCATGACCGCCATCTTGTCGGCTCGCCCGTAATTCACATTGAACACAGCCGTCATTAGCGGCTGCAATTTCGACGAGGCCGCGAAGTCTTTGTGCGTCGTGACGCGTATGATGCCGTCCTTTTCCACCGAGACAAAGTCGTTCATCTTCAGAATCTGATCCAAGGCATCATGCCACGGCACATCGTGCAACAGCACGGTCACCGGTCCCTTGACTTCTGAGCCTGCAACAATGTTCATTCCGGAGAACTCCGAAATACTGCGCAGTACCGTACGAATGTCCGCCTCTTCTACATTCATTGAAATGCGCCCTGCACTTCCGCGATACGGGACTGTCTGTGCAGAAACTGCGAGCGGAATGACCAGCATAGCGACCCACAAAACCGCCCGGGTATTTGCGAAGGCGCCTCTTTTCCCATCCTTGAGCTTCAACATGGCTGTTTTCTCCCTCAACCCTTAGGCTTTGCTATCGTTTGAACTTTGAGTGTAACTTGGCGGTAGTCGCCAAATTCTGAAATATCGCAAACTACTTGTGACTGGGTAACTGCCGTTACGCGGCCACTGTAAACCGGATCACCTTCACGCAGAAAGAAACTTGTTCCGTCCTTGTCTTTCACCATGGCCAGATATTCACCTTCCGCCCATACAACTCCGGTTAGCACGGCTCCCTCTGTGCGAAGCAGATCGGTCTGAATCTCCCCTTCCTTCTTCTCATCGACGACCAGCGCACGGAACGCATCACGACGGCCGTTGCCCGCATAGACGACCGGAGTGGCTCTGCGGAACACAGAGCGCTCCAAGTGAATCCTGCGAGTCCCTCCGTGATACTCTGTCTCCAAGTCGGGGTCCGAGAGATCGAGGGAGTCGAGTCCGGCAACTTCTGTAGACAGAGCATCAAGTTCGTCCGATTCTGCGTCACTTGGGTCATCCATGACTTCACCTGCCGGTGTACGGGCTGGTGCTTTTTTCGGCGCAGCAGTATCTGCCGCCAACAATACCCCACCAAGCACGAGGAGCACAGACACGATGCATAGTATTCTTAAGATCATGTGCCGCTCCCTTCCTCCGCCGGAGCGGCTTCTTCCTTGTCTGTTGCCCTTGCCTTCCCGCGACGGCCAGGCTTTTTCTTGGTCTCCTCCTCACGATCTGCGGAAGTGGTCGTCGGAGCTCCCAGCTCTTTGAACACGTAGATTGTCGCAAGAAACTCCGCTTCCACTGTGTCCGGACTCCGCCCCTTATTGGGTCGGTACGCGGACATTTTCATGTCAGAGACATTGACAATGCGGTCTAGAGCGGCCACTCTGCTTAAGAAAGTACCCAGGTCATGCGTATTTGATCGAGTACGTATCTGGATGGGATTCGCCCAATAGTAGGCCATCTCCACAGGTTCCAACGGGCGGAAGAGAAGAAACTCCATGTCGGACTTCTGACCGGCAAGGGTAATGCTCTTCAAGAGGCCGTCCATTTCCTTCTGTGTCGGCAGCAATTCCCGGGCAACTTCCCAGCTTGTCATCAAACGTCCATAGTCCTCCTGGACGGTCTGGAAGTTCGCCGCAATGCGTTTCCCCTTCACGAGAAGTTCCTGCTCCTTTTGGATTTCCGCATCCATGCGTACGATCAGATCCTCGCGCGGCGCGTGGACGTAATTAAAGTATCCGTAGACCATGCCAAAGAGAACCATCGTTACGATGATCCACTTCTGAGTTTTCGGATTTCGCAAACTTAACTTCATTCAATGCTCCTGGTAGCGGCGGTTATTGAAACAGGGTGGTGTCAACCGGAGGCAATGTGAAATGAGCGCCGGGACTCACAGTGATTCCGCCCGACCACCGAAATGACTTGCCATTCCAGAAGTATCCGACGCTCATGTCGCCAAGATAGATATAGCCTTCTTCGTCTTCCTCGGCGCGGTTGCCAAGGAATACGTTTCCTTCAAAGTACCCGGTTCCGTTTGTCTCGGTCCAGCGATCAGGGCCTTCATAAGGAACATCTGCGGCGGGATCACTCTCCAATACGACTTGCACGCCGCTGACTCCTTGAGTGTGAGCTGCGTCGGCATAGACAAATCCTGAGATGGTTGCCGAGCTGTTCCAGTCATCAATTCCCTCATCACATCCCAGCATGAACACTGCGATTGAGATCGCGGCTACCGCCGCAAGAGTCTTTGTCATCATTGCTCCCTCCGTGCCGTGTTTCGGCCTCTTATTTCGATGTTTCTTTTTTCAGCTGATCAATTGCCGCACGCTGTTCCTTTATGGCAGCCGCACCTTGTTTGAGCAAGTTCGCCTTTTTCGGCACGGCACGCGTCTGCAGCCCCAAACCCGGCATCCCCAGTTGCAGGGTGAAGTTTGTTACATTGACGTCAGACAGCACGCCCTGCTCGGATACCGTCAAATCCACCCCCTTAACCAAGTCGCTGCGGAGCAGATTGCTCATGAGTTGCGAAACCTTCAGGTTTGAACTTGTAACTCCAGAGACATTCACTCCCGGTCCGCGTGGTGTTCCAGCTTCAGAGACATTCGTATACCAGGTCAGCTCAGGCAAGTTGTCATTCAGCAATTGCAGCATCTTGATTCGTGCGAACCGGCTTCGGTCCAGGTCCTGAATCACGTCTATGCGTGCCGCAATGTCTGCGCGTTTCGCCTGAAGGTCTTCGACCAGAGCGATCTTATCGCGATAAATGTCCGTTTCTTCTTTTACACGAGCCAGACGCTCGCGCAATCCACCGAGCTTGCTCTCTTGTGCGAGATGTGTCATGACCATGACCAGCAGCGCAGCGCTAATTCCGATGATCGGAATCATCGTGCCTGCACCGGCGTAGTTCGCGCGTTTCGCCTCCGGTCGCTCCGTCGGCATCAACAAATTAAATCCGGTGTGCGGCTCCCCGAGAGCGCGAAGCGCCAGGCCAATGGCTGCAGTGTATTCCGTTCCGCGTCCACTACGCTGCATATCCGCCTGTTGAGAGTCAACTTCCAGGTTTCTGAACGGATTGCAGACTTGGACTTCCACTCCAAATCTCTGCTGAAGTGCGAGTTCAAGACCCGGAAGGTAGGCGCCTCCGCCGCAGATGACAATTCGCTCCACCGGCTTGTCGGCGATACTTCCAAAGTGCGAGGGCATTCCGCGCTCTGTCTGCTCGGCGAGCTTTTCTGCGACCGAACTGGCAACTCGATT
>CAZVXJ010000209.1:0-6099 GCA_964631675.1 uncultured Alphaproteobacteria bacterium | reverse complement strand
GTCGGGACAGCATGGAGTCGCCTCCTCCCTGCTCCGCCGGAGAGAGTGTTTGTCATCGAGCTTTCCAGCTATCAACTCGAGCGCAGTTTCACGATTCGCCCCACCGTGAGTGTTTTTCTAAATTTGTTTGCAAATCACCTGGATCGTCATGGTGATATGAGTTGGTACTTTCAAGCGAAGTCACGCCTGACTATGAATCAACAGCCCGCCGACTTCGCCGTCGTGAACGACGACGATCCATGGATGTCACGAGTTACAACAAAAGCGAGGGTCCTCCGATTTGGCAAGGGCCCCGGTTCGGAATATTCCATTTCAGGGCGCTCGCTGATACACCAATCCTTATCGAAGACACGCGAGATACTCCACCTGAATGAATTCCCCTTAGCGGGTGTTCACAATGCGCTGAATGCGGCTGCCGCGGCAGCTGCTGCTTCAGCGATGAGTGTCACATTTGATGTCATTGCAGGTGGACTTAGGAAAGCGAGACCGGTCGAGCACAGAATTGAATTCGTTCGCGAGTTGAATGGTGTAAAGTACTTCAACGACTCCAAGAGCACGAATCTCACTGCCACCATGACTGCACTCGACTCGTTCACCGATCCCGTAATCCTGGTCTTCGGTGGTAGACCAAAGGTCGAAACGTACACATCATTGGCAAATCGCTTTGGCAATCCAATTAAGCACATGGTCTATTTCGGCGAGGCCGTCACAAAGATCAGAGCTGAACTTCCAACATCGTTGCCAATCACCGAATCAACAAACTTACGTGAAGCCGTGTCTTTGGCTCATACGATGGCTCGCCCGAAAGACATAGTTTTGCTTTCGCCGGGCTGCGCATCGTTTGACCAATTCACAAATTTTGAGGTACGCGGCGATGAGTTCAAGCGCATGGTGCAAGAGCTGTGATACGATCGCTTTCAAAAAACAGGATTGATCCAGCCGAAATCGAGCAGCGGTCCGGTTATGACATCTGGCTGCTGTTCGTGACGATGTTGCTCTGTGCAATCGGTGCGATTTTTGTCTTAACCTCATCAGCAACCCATTCATGGCAAAGTCACTTGGGCAGCATGTCGGCCATCTTCCGTGATCACCTGGTGCGATTAATGGTCGGAATCAGTGCGATGTCGCTCATGGCATTTGTAGACTATCGAAAAATCGCCGCATTCGCCCGACCGGCCGTCATTCTCTCAGTTTTGTTGCTCATTGTTGTTTTATTCGTGCCTCAGCCCGGTGGGATGAAAACACATCGTTTCATTACCGTTCCTGGTTTCACGTTTCAGCCATCAGAGCTAGCCAAGTTCGTTTTGATCTTGTACTTTGCGGTGCGCATGAAAGAGTGGTCACTTGATCCGTTTGTGACCGACAAAATCCAAATCTACAAGGGATTTGGCGCTGTATTGGTCATTATGCTCGCTCTGATTTACAAAGAGCCAAACATGTCAATGGTCATGCTATTTCTCGGAATATCCGCTGTACTGTTGACTCTAAGCGGAGTACCATTAAAAACTCTTGCGATGGCGGGCCCGGGTGTTGGTGCAGTGGCGTTCATAGGGGCATGGATCACTGGATACCAGCGCGAGCGGATTACGACATACTTCACCGGCCTGGCCGACCCACAACATGCGAACTATCACGTCTATCAGTCCTTAATTGGTGTAGGGAATGGCGGCATGAGCGGAGTCGGAATAGGTGCATCAACTCAGAAACACTTCTATTTGCCGGAGCCTTACAAAGACTTCATTTTCAGCATCATCGGAGAAGAATGGGGATTGGTTGGATCCGTGTTTGTGCTCGGGCTGTTCATTGTTCTGATTGCCCGAGGTTATCGCATCATGCGGGCTTGTAAGGACGAGCCTCTCGCGTACTTTCTCAGTGCCGGAATCACGGCTTCCATTGCCCTCTCTGTCGTCGTAAACGTAGGCGTGACCCTTGGTCTGCTTCCCGCAACGGGCCAGCCTTTGCCATTCATTTCGTATGGCGGGTCGTCGCTAATCATGTCATTGGGAGCAATTGGAGTACTGCTTAACGTCTCGCGACACATGCAGGCAATCCAGGAACGGGCAGCGATCAACGCTGGAGTATGAGTCCCTCTGTGGCGAGCGGGTTACGCATATTGATTGCCGGAGGTGGAACCGGCGGCCACGTGTTTCCAGCCCTCGCCATTCAGGCGGCGATTGCGCGCATCCAACCTCATGCAACCTTTCTCTTTGTCGGCACCGAGCATGGTCTCGAGAGCCGCGTAATGCCAGCAAACGGACTCAAACTTGAGACGATCTGGATAGCAGGTTTTGCACGGAAACGCATCCTCAGCAACCTATCGCTGCCTTTCAAACTACTCGTGAGCATTTGGCAATCTGTCCTCATTCTTCGCCGATATCGTCCGCATGTTGCGATTGGCAGCGGCGGGTATGTTATGGGTCCCATTCTGTGGGCGAGCCGTTTGTTAGGCATCCCAACATTAATCCAGGAGCAAAACTCTTTGCCCGGAGTTACGACGCGAAAACTCGCCAGACATGCCTCGGCCATTTGTCTGGGTTACGAAGACGCGAAGAAACACCTGGATACTGAAAAAATTCACGTGACAGGAAACCCCGTTCGTGCACAGCTGCTCGCCGCCACTGTGGGAGCAGCAGGGAAAACCAAGTGGAATCTTTTGGCCGACCGCCCCACGCTGCTGGTTTTCGGCGGTTCACTGGGTGCACGATCTCTTAACATGGCTGTTGCAGATATCTTGATTGATCTGTTAAAGAGTTGGAATCTCATCTGGCAAACAGGGAAAAGCGGAGTGCCTGACCATGCAAGCAAGTCGCTTATGCGGGAGGCGGTCGCTTCACGAAAACTGGTCGTTCTTGAGTTTATCGAAAACATGCCCGAGGCGTATGCGTCAGCAGAACTTGCGGTTTGCAGGGCGGGCGCGATGACCCTCGCGGAACTGGCTATCGCCGGGTTACCCGCGGTGCTGGTACCATTCCCGCATGCGGCCGACGATCATCAATCCGCTAATGCGAAGTCTGTGGAACACGCCGGGGCAGCGATAGTAGTAGCAGACCATGAGCTCAGCGGAATGAAGCTAATGTCATTGCTTGGTCAACTCAAATCCGACCATGAGACACTGGACTCCATGCGTGTCGCGATGAAATCGCTTGCACGCCCCAATGCTGCGGATGAAATCGCTCAAATTGCGCTGGCGCTGGCGGCGACTCCGTGAGCGGAGGCAACTTTCGCCGCATAAGGCGCATCCACCTGATCGGAATTGGCGGAGCAGGCATGTGCGGTATAGCAGAGGTGCTTTTGAATCAAGGCTACGCAGTGAGCGGAAGCGATCTGACTTCAAGTTCTGTCACAACCCGGCTAGAGCACCTCGGCGCGGAGATTCACTATTCGCACGAAGCCTTGCATGTTCAGGGCAGCGATGTTGTGGTGTACTCATCAGCGGTTAGACCTGAGAATGTGGAAATGCGCGCCGCGCGGGATCTGCACATTCCGACCATACCTCGCAGCGAGATGCTCGCCGAGCTCATGCGTTCAAAAACAGGAATTGCTATCTCGGGTACACACGGGAAGACGACGACAACGTCCATGGTTGGAGCTGTTTTGCAGGAGGCCGGGTTTAGCCCTACTCTAATTGTCGGCGGAATTGTTCGCGCACTGGATACAGGCATACGAATGGGAGACAGTCCGTTTATCGTCGTTGAAGCCGATGAGTTTGACCGCAGTTTTCTGAAGCTGGCTCCAACAATTGCAGTCATCACGACTCTCGAAGCTGAACACCTTGATACCTACGGCGATCTTGAAGGTGTGAAGGATGCATTTGTGGAGTTCGCGAATAAAGTCCCGTTTTACGGAAGCGTCATTGTTTGCTCTGACCATGAGCACGTGCTGTCCGTGATACCGCGAATCAAGCGGCCTGTCGTTTCATATGGTTTCAATCACTCGGCTTCAGTGCGTGCACAAAACGTGACTCAGGATGGGACTCGAACTCGGTTCAGTGTGTCTGCGCCGGGCAAGATGACCGACCCTTTTGAGCTGCAGGTTCCCGGTCGGCATAACGTGATGAACGCGCTTGCGGCCATTAGTGTAGCCGACGAACTTGAGATTCCACGCACAGCTACGATCAGGGCACTTCATGAGTTTTCGGGTGTCCGTCGGCGGTTTGAAGTGAAGGGTACCTTTAAAGATGCAGTCGTTATTGACGACTACGCTCACCATCCCACAGAAGTACGAAGCGTACTGAAGACCGCCAGAGAGTGTTGGCCAAATCGCAAGATTATCGCGCTGTTTCAACCGCACCTTTTCACGCGAACGAGAGATTTTTCGGATGAATTTGGAAAGTCACTTGCACTCGCGGACATTGGTTTGGTAACAGAAATTTACGGTTCACGAGAAACACCGATTGCGGGAGTCACTTCGAACTTAATTGTGGAGGCGGGAAGAGCCGCAGGAATGAAACAGGTCGAATCCGTAGCGTTTGATCAGGCGGTGAGTCGGATTGACAGGATAGCCGACATGGAATCCGTGATCATAGTTATGGGTGCGGGCAGTATCACCCGAATTGCCGACGAACTCACCCGGCAAACATGAAGGCAGACGTCATCGCGCGGCTGCAGAACCATGCGCCCTGCGTCCTGCGAGTCGGTGTACAACTTGCACCGTATACGACATTTCAGATTGGCGGACCGGCAGCTCTTCTGGCTGAACCCAAGAGCTCTCATGAACTGCTTGCGCTGCTTAAGCTCATACGTGATGAGAATCTGCCGCATTTTTATCTTGGCCTCGGATCGAATATTCTTGTCTCCGATCAGGGAATTGATGCGGTGGTGATCAGATCCTCCGGAGCCATGGAGTCAATCTACCGGTCAAATGGAACGATTCACGCCGGTCCAAGCGGAAAGCTGCTTCACTTGACAACCTATGTCGCAGTGAGGAACCTGACTGGCATGGAGCCGCTCTCCGGCATACCCGGATCTGTCGGCGGAGGACTCTACATGAATGCCGGAGCATACGGCGGAGAAATCTCCGATACTTTTGTGAGTGCCGACGTCATCACATCAGACTTGAGAATTGTCACACTGACCAAGGATGAGATTGGATTCGGCTATCGCATGGCACCCGCATTCCGAAACACAATAATTCTAGAGAGCCGATACACACTGCGCGAGGGGGATCGCGCATCGATTTTTGCTGAGATGCGGAAGGTCTGGAAGTTACGTCGTGATAAGCAACCTCTGGAGTTTCCGTCCGCCGGTTCTATTTTCAAACGTCCCCCTGGTGACTATGCCGGTCGACTGATCGAAGCCGTGGATGGAAAAGGGCTTCGCGTGGGTGGCGCCATGGTCTCAGAGAAGCACGCTGGCATTTTTGTAAATGCGGGCAAGGCAACCGCAGCAGACGTGACTGCTTTGGTGCGCGAGGTGCGGGGAAGAGTCTATGCGAAGTTTGGAATCATGCTTGAGACTGAAGTCATGCCAATAGGATTTAATGAAGACCCCTTCGCGATCACGCACTGAAAAGCGCCTAAAACGCGAACGATTTACCAAGTGGTCAGTCTGGACACTCGGATTGCTAACCCTTGCAGGCATCATATTCAGCGGGCCGCTGTCCAGACTTGTTGCCCGCAAATTGATTGCGCAAAGCAGCAAGTATGCCGTTCAGCGAATAAACGTAAGCGGGAATCAGCTACTTTCTGAGCAGGCAATCATTGATGCATCGGGAATAAAGACAGGCGCCCTTATGTTTTCTGTGGATACGGAAGACGCGGAACGACGACTGATGGTACACCCATGGATCAAGGGAGCGCAGATAACAAGACGAATTCCCGACGATATTGAAATCACTATTGTCGAAAGGGTTGCTGTTGCGGTGTTGCGTCAATCGCAATGGTGGGTGATTACCGCCGACAGTATCGTTGCAGCACCTCCGTCGCATGGCTGGAATTGGGACCTGCCAATCCTGACTCCGCCGGCTGCAATTCACGTAACGCCAGGAATACCATTGACTGACAAAGCCACCACTATGCTGCTCTGTCAACTACTGGATGCCAGGCGAATATCACCGAAGTTGTGGAGCAATTTTAGTGAACTTTACTTTCGCGGCGATGAG
>CAZVXJ010000208.1:0-6125 GCA_964631675.1 uncultured Alphaproteobacteria bacterium | reverse complement strand
TACGGATACTCGATAAAAAGTTCGGCGCGCGCGATTGGCATAGAACGCAAAGGGTATGGCCGCGGTCCAGTGGGTCGGGCAGAACAAGATGGGAACAATGGAGTCACTCGAGCGACGTGCAATCAGCGAGCTCTTTAAGAAGTTTCCCGATGACGCCGCACCGTATTTGGACTCGGCATTGAATTGCACTGACCGCTGGACACGTCGAAACGCCATCGCACTTTACGGTGAAATGAAGTACAAACCGGGTACAGCATTGCTCTCGACTAAGTTGTCGGATGAATCTTACTCAACACTTTTCGCTGGAATCTTGAGCACGCTCGGTGACATTGAGGATACGTCCTCCACTCCGTCAATCATTCCGTTTGCATCTTCTTCCAGAGAGCGCGAGAGAATCGCGGCAGTTACTGCGTTGGGAAAGCTTAAGGACCCGCGTGGTTATGATGCGATTTTTGGTGCCATCATGGATTCAGTCTACAGCGTACGAAGTGCTGCCATCTACTCAATTGCGGCACAGGAAAAGCGAGTTCTGTTAAGGCTGGAGCAGGAATTCTCGCTTCGCGAAATCGAGCGGCTTGAGGGACTGTTAATCGCCTGTGGGGCACTTGCAGAGCGCTGGAACGCTGATGAAAAGCTACGGGGTGACGTTAAATTGCTTGCACCGACCGTGAAGCGGTACCTTGAACATCCGGATCCGCGAGTTCAGGGTGCGGCGATCGTGGCGACTGCCCGTGTCATGGACCAGAAGGCTTACAAGAAAATGGAATCACGGTTTTCCAAGTCTGAATCGCCCATCATCCGCGCAAGATGGCTGGAAGCAATGCGCTACTTTGACCACTAATCTACTTTACCATGGCAACAAAGAATTTCCCTGAGCCGCGCGAAGTCCTGCGGCAATTGAGTGAAGCATTTGGTCCGTCCGGTCACGAGGACGATGTGCGGAGCTATATAACTAGTCTTGTCAAACCTCTTGTCGACGAACTCCAAGTCGATGCAATCGGTAATCTGATAGCCATTCGCAACGGCTCGAGCAATAAGCGGCTGATGCTGGACGCCCATACGGATGAAATCGGTATCATGGTGCGATACATCGACGAGAGCGGTTTCTTGCGATTTGCTAAGCTTGGCGGCTGGGACGATCGCCTGTTTCCTGCACACCGGGTCAAACTGAAATCACGTTCCGGAGAATTCTATCAAGGTGTAATCGGTATGGCGCCTCCGCATGTCCTAAGTGAGGATCAGCGGAGCAAGTCCATCAAATCGGACGACTATTTCGTTGACATCGGAGCAGGCTCTGCAGAGGAGGCGCGATCCCTCGGTGCAGCCGTGGGCGATCCGGGAGTGCTCGAGTATCCCTTCATGGAATTCGGCCCGAATCACGTTGTAGGTAAAGCATTTGATGACCGTGCGGGTTGCCTGTTGTTGATCTTCTTGCTCAAGGCTCTGGCTGAGGGGCGTGTGAAAACCAAGTTAACCGTGTGCGCCAATTTCGCGACATCAGAGGAGGTTGGCCTGCGAGGTGCAAAGGTCGCCGCTTACTCAATTGACCCCGCAGTAGCCATCGCTCTCGAAGGAACAATTGGATCGGATTTTCCGGGCGTGCCGGTTGATCGTCGGCCATGCTCTCAGCGAAAGGGCCCGGTACTGACAGTCATTGACTCCAGCATTATCGTTCCGCGAAAGATGTCGGATTTCATGATTGCCTGTGCGGAGAAGATCAATGTGCCCTATCAAATCAAGATGCCTGTCTTCGGCGGAACGAATGCCGGTTCAATTCATCTGGCGCGCGGAGGCGTCTTATCCGGTGTGCTTGCGGTGCCCTGCCGCTATATTCACTCTCCGAATACTACCCTTTACTGGCCTGACTTCGAGAATTCACTCCTGCTCCTCGAGGAACTTGTCCGAGAAGTGCACACGTTAGTGGAATGACGACGCTATTAGTCTTTGCCGCTGTTCTGATCTTCCTACTCACCTTGCCGTGGGGAATTGAATTCGGGTCAGCTTATGGTGAGCGAAGACTTCGGTTAATCGTTGCCGGATTCCGATTCAAGATTTCCCCTGACAGGCTGCGAAGACGTGCCGCACGGCCGGAGCCTGAAAGTAAACAAGGTGCCAGTGGGGCGAAACTCCGGGAGTTTCTTGAGCTTGTTGAGGAGCTTAACATCGATGACTTGCGCAGCTTGATTGGTGCTCGCAAGCACTTCTTCGGTGCACTGAAGTTTCGAGTAACAAGACTGGAATTAGTTGTTGCAACCCCGGACCCCGCATTGACCGGAATGGCCTATGGCTTGGCAAGCGCTGCGAAATACTGTAGTGGTTTGCCGGCGTGGTCGGGTTTGTACATCGATTTTGAATCCGAGCGACCACGGGCGGAATACGTCGTTGAACTTCTAGTCCGTCCAGTTCATTTACTGTGGGGGCTAATGCGGATAATGGCAGTCCTGGCCTTGAGTCGAGTCGTACGCTGGAAAGCAAAGATGGGAGCCAACAAATGAACGACAGCAACGCAACGGAAATCCTGGATACGCTGATGCGGAATCTTAAGGAGATCGTCAACACCAAGACGGTGGTTGGCGACCCGGTCACAGTAGGCACAATGACCATTTTGCCTGTGATGAAAGTAAGTCTGGGATTTGGCGCCGGAGCAGGATCTCCTCCGGGATCAGCAACGGCAATGCGTGGAGGTGGCGGGGGAGGCGTGATGATTACACCTATCGGATTTCTTGTCGTGGAAGACGGACGCGCAATGATGCTCACTCCGAGCAGTTCCCGATGGGATTGGATTGCGGAGAGTATTCCGGACATATGGGAGCGACTTCGCAAGGGCTCCAAAAAAGAGTCGTCCCCGCCGGAGAACCCGGCAGCAACGACACAATCTTAGATCATAACGGGTCTAAGTCAGCGAATCAAAATCACGTGCCGGAGTTGTGCAGGTGCCTGGTCAATCCGCAGGAAGTACGCACCGGAAGCCCAGGAATTCGCATCTACGCGAACAAAATTACTTCCGGGAAGCACGGCAATAGGTCGTGAGAAGCACTCGCGGCCCAGTATGTCGAACACGTGCAATTGAGTCTGTTGGGCAAATCCGGAAGAGAGTTCCACCCCCAATGTGCTGTTGAACGGATTGGGAAACACTGACACGAGTTGTATTGAGTTCGGAATAGAGTGGGGTGGATCACTTGTAAAATCGGCAACTGTGCCTATCACGAGATAGAGTGAATCCGGACTCAGGCTTAAAGTCAATCTGCGGCTGACTTGATCGAAGTACCAGTCTACCGAGTTTCCAGCGGTGTCTTCAACGCGGATAACTCCTGCCATCGGATAGAGTGTTAGTGTAGAACTTGTAATCTGCGAGTCAAGATTGCGGCAATCCACTCGGAGTGTATCGGTGCCCGCAAACGGTGATACGTCGACGGCCACGTCAGTTACGTTACTAAACACTCTAACTCTCAGCAAAGACTTCCCGGGTGCCCGCTGAGCTTCGTATCGGCCAAATTCAAACGAATGTGAAACGGTTGCCTCTGTCCAAAAGTATTGTCCGGTTTCATCTGCTGAGATTGAAATCGATGCTGGTTCTCTGACTGCCGAATACTGCGAGAGCCAGTCGCATACTTCAGACGCATTCATGATGACATATCCGTGGCCATCAAGTCCACTTGGAAAGTCATGCGTCGTCCCAAGCAAACTATCACGCAAACTTGAGTATTCTCGAGCCGGATGCCCATAGGCGACCCATTCAACTTTGCTCGATCCCCATGTGATGTACTGCGGCAGTGTCAGTGAGTTTTGATACATCGAGTTGACTGGATCCTCAAAGAAGACTGCACTGTAGCGATGATACTCGAACGAAACTGAATCACTCTCTCCGGGGAGGCCGCCAAAGATCATGCGCATCGATCGGTTGGTATCATTGATGGCCAGATATTGACGGGCCCTCAGATCGCAGTCAAGAATCGGCGACCCTCCCGCGGCAGCGGCTATGAAAAACGGGTCAAGGCTCCCGCAATTGTGGTTATGCCAAATCTGAGGTGCCGCTCCGCCCATTGAGCTTCCCGCCATGTAGAGCGAGTCACGCGCAAACGGATACCGCAAGTTAATCCATTCGAGCATGGCGCGGCAATGATCTTGAGCCAGTTGTGCATTCCAATGTCGGTCGTGTGGTCCGAAATGGCAAGCACATAGCCAGCCGCGATTCGCGCTCTCAGTATCGAATGAGGTTAGGTTTGCCAGTTCTGTGTGAGCTCCACCCAATCCGTGCCACCAAACCATCATCGCCGGCGGTTGGTTGGGATTGTAGCTGGGTGGCAATTGCATCCAGAATCTCACGGTATCCCCGCCGGTCAAAACGGTAAATGTGTCAATCGCCGTTTGCGAGATGACTGGACAGGGCATGATTATCCCGATTGCGCAGACCCAGATGAACAGCGACTCGCGCAGAGCGATTGGGAAGAGTATTTTTGAATGAGTATGAAACAGGAGCGGGAGACTCTTCATGGAAGAATTTGCAGGAAAGGTAGCGCTGGTAACTGGCGGAGCGCGCGGAATCGGACGCGGAATCGCGTTAAAGCTCGCTCAGGCCGGTTGTGACATCGCGATCAACTATCTCGAGCGTGAAGATGCCGCTCACGAAGTCGGCAAATGGATCGAAGGCCTCGGTCGAAAGGTACTGCTTCACCGCGGTGATGTCACAAACGAGCGAATTGTAGAAAATCTCTTTGGTGAGATACAGGCAACGTTTGGTCGTCTGGACGTGTTCGTCAACAACGTTGGGCCTTTCATGATTCGCCGACTTCTGCAAACTTCCGCCGAGGAATGGAAACTGATGCTGGATGGCAACTTGACCAGTGCATTTTATTGTGCGAAGCATGCTTCACTGTTAATGCAGAAGCACGAGCATGGCGGCTCCATGATTTTCATCGGTTCCCCCAACGCCGAACGCGTTGGATCACAGAGCGAGTCTCCCGCCTACTCCATTGCAAAAACCGCGATGGTGGTGATGGCATTGACTCTTGCACGCGATCTCGCCTCTAAAGACATTCGTGTCAATGTGGTAAATCCCGGCTTCATCGAGAACGACTCGATGACTCCGCGCCACCGCGAATGGATGCCCACAGAGGTACCCTTAGGGCGTATCGGCACTCCTGCCGAGATTGGGGATGCGGTCCTCTACCTGGTGTCTGATCAGGCCCGGTATGTCACGGGAACAGTTTTGAACGTTCACGGCGGGCTTTGGGTGTAGCGGCAGAACGCATTGACGGTGAATATACGAGGTCTTGACTGCCGATGCAACAGCCGCTCCGCGAGAGGCCTAGTTGCCTCATAGCGATGATTAGTGTTGACAGTGTAAATATATGTAAAATATACAAATAAACACGAATGAGTGAGAATGCCGTTCACTGCTCAGTGCAAGAATAGCATCAAACAAACCCCTATGTCCTCAGACGGGTAGCCTACCCGGCTGTCCGTCTCTTGCTCAGTCTATTGAAATTACGTAATTTTGCCGCCAAGAATACAAAGATGGCCAAGGCGGAGCCATGAAATTGAACATCAGAAATGCAGGCAGAAGGAAATTGACTATGTCGAATGCAAAGGTCCTTTGGTTGGCAGCTTTAGTCTTGCTGGCAGCTTCACAATTAAGCCTTGCTTCAGTTGATCCACGGGTTCCGGGTGAACTCAACTTCGACCGGGCAAACCCAGCACTTCGAATCGAATCCAATGGGCCGGAGTTGACCCGCATTGGGCTGCATCAGCCTCTGATTGCGCTGCAGGATTCAATGGTCAATTATGAAACTTACCATGCGTTTGCTATTCCCGGTGAAGCTTATTTGTACAACGATGGCTGTCCCGCCGTTCCACAGTTGACCAGGCTTTACTGGATTCCCAACACCGGCTCCGTGGAGCTACATTTGGTGAATGAGCAGTACGAGCTGGTCGACAGTGTGAATTCGCTGCCGATCGAAATCGATGAACACGGATTCGGTGTTGATGTCAAGAAGAATGCTGAAGTGTACAGTGTCGATGCTTGGTATCCCAGCTCGCCTGTCCAAATCGGCGAACCAATGGTCTTCCGCGATTTCCGCGTCGTGGCGGTCACACTATTTCCTGTTCAGATCAATCCTGTGACC
>CAZVXJ010000207.1:0-6129 GCA_964631675.1 uncultured Alphaproteobacteria bacterium | reverse complement strand
GAAGCATTCGAACTAAAGTACCGCGTCGTTGCACTTTGCACTGGTGATCTGTCTTTCGGCGCCGCGAAGTGTTATGATCTCGAAGTCTGGGCTCCCGTAGAGAAACGATGGTTAGAAGTTTCTTCATGCTCGAATTTCGAAGCATTTCAGGCGAGAAGGGCGAATATTCGTTACCGAAGAAGGGATACCGGAAAACCGGACTTTGTTCATACACTTAATGGGTCTGCGCTCGCCACGTCGCGGCTAATCGTCGCCCTCTATGAAACTTATCAAAACGATGACGGCACGCTGTCTGTACCGGCAGCACTGAAGAAGTACACTGGTTTCGGCCTCATAACTCCAACAGGTGTGCAATAGTTTGGCAACTGAGGGAGCCGTGATTGAGCATCTCATCGAAGCCGGACAAATTCTCGGTCAGCTGCACTGTTTGCCCGCAACTGACGGAAACCTCTCAGCACGCATTAGTGACGATGAATTCGTAGCCACGCGTTCGGGTTGCCGCAAGTCAAGTCTGACAGTTCAGGATTTCGTTACAATTCGGCAATTAAAGTCCACACCTGCCGGTGCGTCATCGGAATGGGAATTGCACAACGCAATCTACTCTGCTCGAAAAGAAGTTAACTGCATCCTGCACGCTCACCCTCGTAGTCTGACGGCCTTCTCTATCGCGCATCGGCTTCCCAATATTGCGTTGTTGGCCGAGTGTTTGACACACGTGGGCGAACTGGCGCTGGTTCCATTTGAACGCCCGGGAAGGATTGAGCTCGGAAAGCGTACACTGGAACAAAGCGGTACTGCCTCGGTTTACGTACTAGCCAATCATGGTGCGGTGTCGGTGGGCAGCAGTGTGGCTGAAGCGCTCCACCGTCTGGAGCGTGCTGAGTTCCTTGCGGCCGTGGAAATCCGGGCTCATAATGTCGGACGAGCCATTCCGCTAAGTCCGGAGTTGGAGAGTGAGTTGTCTATGAGTTACGCCTCTCGGGTTTAGGTAACTGATCGAGTGATCTACCTTGCAATTGAAACCAGCTGCGATGAATCCTCGGTAGCAATAGTCGATGGCGGCAGAGTACTGACGATGCAAACCGTCACGCAGAGCGTCCATCGTCCATACGGAGGCGTCGTACCCGAGCTGGCCGGAAGGTCACACCTTGAACTCCTGAGCCGGCTTACTCGACAGGCTCTTGCTGGAACAGAGTTGAAATTCTCTTCACTGAATGCCGTTGCAGCAACTTCAGGTCCTGGACTGGTGGGCTCACTCCTTGTCGGAGTGAACTTTGCCCGAGGACTTGCCGTTGCCATTCAGAAGCCCTTTCGTTCGGTACACCATATTGAGGCGCACCTGTGGTCCGCAGAAATCGAGCACGGTGAAGTGCCGTTGCCGTTTCTTGGATTGCTGGTCAGTGGCGGGCACACGCTTCTCGTACTCGTGAACAGCATTCGGCAGTACGATGTTATTGGGGAAACGCACGATGACGCTTTGGGTGAAGCTTACGATAAAGTAGGAAAGCTGTCTGGATTCGAGTTTCCGGCGGGAGCGGAAGTTGACAAAAAGGCGAGTACAGGAGATGCGAAAGCTATGCCGCTGCCAGTACCGATGGGGGACCAGTCGCTGGATTTTAGTTTCTCCGGCTTAAAGACCGCTTTTCTACTCCGCTACCAGGAATTGGTTCATCAGAATCGCCTCAGCCAATTGCCAGACCTCCTTGCGGCTTTCCAGCACTCTGCAGTGACCTCTGTTGTATCAAAGACTGCATCTGCAATCTTACGCTACTCGCCTCGTGCATTAGTCGCGGCAGGCGGTGCTGCAGCCAATTCACTATTACGCGAAAAATTGTCAACCTTGGCTAAATCCAGCCAGATTCCCTTCTTGACACCTTCAATAAGGTACTGTATGGATAATGCCGGAATGATCGGTTACGTCGCTTGGAAATTGGACCAGTCGGGCACTCAGGTCCAATTCGAGAATCAGGTATATCCCCGCTGGCCACTGGTCAGTTTGTCCCATTAACTATATCGAAAGCAGACTGGCTTAATTCCACTTGGTTTTTCCGCTATTGCTCTCTGATTTTGCGCTCGCGCTTGATGCCAATGGATGGTGGCTTGTCTTGTTTGTTGTACTGGCTGCTGCACTTTCTGCGTTGGTGTATCGATTTACTTTGCCGCCGGCGACACCTCTGCGAAAGATCCTGCTCGCCGGACTTCGCGGCGTTGCTCTCGCAATGATTATTTTCATGCTCTTTGAGCCTGTGCTCGCATTTTTGCGCGAGCGAAGTGAACGTCCCTCCGTGCTCTTGCTGCTTGATCATTCACTATCAATGTCACTTAGTAGCGGAACGGAGTCTCGCGAATCAAAAGTGCGAGAGTTTGTTGCGTCTCCAGGAATCGATCGACTTGCATCACGTTCGAATCTTCGCTCGTTTGTCTTTTCCGATACTCTCCACGAGATTAGGATGGATACACTGCCCCGGGTCAAGTTTGATGGAATTGGCAGCGATATCAGTACAGCAGTCAACCGTGCAATAAGTCTATCTGGTGAATCTCCTCCGGTCGGAATCATCGTAATATCTGACGGAGCGCACAATCAGGGCGAGAATCCAGTCCGTGTTGCCGGAAAATCTCCTGCACCTGTCTACACGTTCGCCGTCGGTGACACCACGGCCTCTGCCGATGCAGTCATAGCTGAAATATTGACAAATGAAGTTACCTATAAGGGAAGCTCCGTGCCGATCGATGTTCGCGTCCAAGCTAAGGGGATGGCAGGTCAAAGCACGCGGTTGCGATTGCGTGATCCGCACGGAAATGTCATTGAAGAGCAAGATCTTCCTATAGGTTCAGACGAGTTTGAGCGCACGATTTCGCTGAAGTACGTCGCCGATACCGCGGGCGACGTGCGGCTCACTGCAGTGCTTGATACGCTTCGTGGTGAATCGATCTCGGACAATAATACAAGATCTGTTGTGATCCGGGTACTCGAAAACAAGTCTCACGTTGTACTGATTTCTGGCCCTCCATCACCGGATCTGACAGTACTCCGACAAACTCTCGAGGCAGATTCGACCCTCATTGTTGATTCGTTCGTTGATTTAGGCGGAGATAAGTACCTGAACCGGAGTACCGGCCCACTGGATGATGATTTGCGTTCTGCTGACTTGCTCGTGCTGATCAACTACCCGGCCCGCGGCGGGAGTACGCAGGACTGGGGGCGAGTGGCATCCGCTATCAAAGACAGAAAGATTCCGGTCATGTTTTTTGCCGGCCCTCAGCTCGATGCGACTCGGCTGGGCGACCTTGCGGAGTCATTACCCATAACACCCAATCGATCGACGCCTGCACGAGAGCGCGTCGTGCTCAGAGGCTCCTCCAATCACGCCGCCGTAAATGGGTCCACGCCACTCCCGTTGGAGTGGAGCGATCTCCCACCGGTGATAGGCGGAATCGGAAACTTCTCTGTCTCTCCGTCCGCACAAGTGGTTGCAAAGCTGTCGCGAGAACTTCTCGGCGTACCTGAAGATGAACCCGCTGTCGCATTGTGGAACAGTGCCGGCATGCGCGGCGTCGCCGTTCTTTGCTGGAACACTTCTCTGTGGAAACTGCAAATGGCGAGAAACGGTACCGGAGCGGAGTTTTACTCCTCACTCGTGACAAGGCTAGCCTCATGGCTTATTGCTCCCGCTGAGGCTAAGCGTGTGGTTATCCGATCGAATAAGAAACTTTACTCCGGCGGCGAAATCGTCACTTTTCAGGCGCAAGTATATGGTATGGACTTGTCGCCCAGGGACGATGCAGTCGTAACGCTCACAGTGAATTCGGCGGGGCGATCTGAAGTAGTCCCACTTAAAGGTCGCGGAAGCGGCAGGTACGAGGCAGATTTTCTACCGTGGGCAAATGGTGACTTTTCATTCCGCGGAATGGCGTTGGCGGCCGGCGATACGCTTGGAGCAGACGCGGGACTTTTCGCCGTAGAGGCGTTCAACATTGAACTGGTGGAAACACAGGCGCGATACGACATACTACGACAAGTCGCCTCAGTTTCCGGTGGCGCGTTTGCTCCGGTTGAGAAAGCGCAATCCGTATTGGATTCACTCGATCTATCTGACCGCACCGTGATTCAAAAGCGCGAGATTCCACTATGGAATCAGGCGACCATGCTGTGGATAATCATCACGCTGCTGGCTGCCGAATGGATGATTCGCAAGCGCAGTGGAATGCTATAACTCAATTCGCAATGTCAAGCAAGCAAGACCTATTACGAAATCTGCGAGACCAGTCGCTCCTAGGTGGGGGCGAGGATAGAATCGCGGCTCAGCATGCCAAGGGCAAGCTTACTGCGCGCGAGCGTCTTGATTTGCTGCTCGACAGTGATTCTTTTTGTGAAATCGATGCTTTTGTGACACATCGATCCACAGATTTCGGATTAGCTGACCAGCGCGTCTTGGGTGATGGAGTCATTACCGGCTACGGCAAAATAAATGGCCGCACCGTTTTCGTATTTTCCCAGGACTTTACGGCCTTCGGAGGGTCACTATCAGAAGCCCATGGCGAGAAGATTTGCAAGATCATGGACATGGCCTTGAAGAATGGAGCGCCCGTAATTGGATTGAACGACAGTGGAGGGGCTCGAGTTCAGGAAGGAGTAGTTTCGCTCGGGGCGTATGCTGAAATATTCCTGCGCAATACTCTGGCCTCTGGCGTTGTACCCCAGATTTCTGCGATCCTGGGTCCATGTGCGGGCGGTGCAGTTTACAGCCCGGCCATCACAGACTTCACCCTGATGGTACGCAAGTCCAGCTACATGTTCGTCACGGGACCCAAAGTCGTTAAGACCGTCACACATGAGGAAATCTCAAGTGAGGCTCTTGGTGGTGCGGACACCCATGCGGAGAAGTCCGGAGTGGCTCATTTTGCTTCAAATGGGGAACAGGAGTGTTTGGAGACTGTCCGAAAGCTGTTGTCCTACATGCCGCAAAACAACCTCGAGGACCCGCCGGTCACTACATCCCCGTCGCTTCAGCCACTGTCCGACGAGAGTCTGAACGGTCTAATACCTGAGAATCCCAACAAGCCCTATGACATGAAGGATGTGATTCGAAAGGTGGTCGATTTCGATTCATTTCTGGAGGTCCACGCAGATTGGGCACAGAATATTATTGTTGGTTTTGCACGCGTCGGCGGACGCTCCGTGGGAATTGTTGCAAATCAGCCTGCAGTGTTGGCCGGTTGCCTGGATATCGATTCTTCACGTAAGGGCGCGCGATTCGTCCGTTTCTGCGACGCCTTCAACATTCCGGTGATTGTCTTCGAGGATGTACCCGGCTTTCTCCCGGGCACGGAGCAGGAATGGCGAGGCATTATCATTAATGGCGCGAAGTTGCTATATGCCTTTTGTGAAGCCACAGTGCCCAAGATAACTGTCATAACTCGTAAGGCGTATGGTGGCGCCTACGATGTCATGAGTTCCAAGCACATTCGCGGTGATCTCAATTATGCGTGGCCGACAGCTGAAATCGCCGTTATGGGTGCTGCAGGTGCAGTTGAGATTATTTTCTCGCGTGAAATCAAAGAGGCCTCAGACTCCGAATCTGTCAAAGATGCGCGGGTTGCCGAGTACACAGAAAAATTCGCAAATCCTTATGCCGCCGCCGCTCGCGGATATATTGACGAAGTCATAGATCCCGCACAAACGCGTGCACGCTTAATCAGCGGGCTTGACTTGCTGCAAAACAAAGTAGACAGCAATCCACGCAAGAAACACGGCAACATTCCGCTCTAGTAACTTGATTTCCTATTTGGAGATCCCATGGCCTGTATTCTAGTAATTGACGACGACGAAGCTTACCGCCAGGTATTGCGGGGTTTCATCGAAGAAAAGGGGCACACTGTGCTCGAGGCTTGCAGCGCCGATGCAGGAATGGAAATATTCCTGCGGGAGAAAATAGATCTTGTTGTGTCGGATCTGATGATGCCCGTCAAGTCAGGAATGGACTTGTTAAATGAAATGAGAAGGGTCAATGCAAAAGTGCTCTTCATCATGGTGACAGGCTATCCGACTCTGGACACCGCGACTACAGCCATCCGCGAGGGAGCATATGATTATCTGGTAAAGCCTGTTGATATGAGGCAGATTCAGGC
>CAZVXJ010000206.1:0-6192 GCA_964631675.1 uncultured Alphaproteobacteria bacterium | reverse complement strand
ACTCTGCACTTCAAGGGGATCAGCCATGACCGATGCACGGAGGAACTTGATTGCCGAATTCCCGATGGTTGTAACGTCACCGCTCAGGAGGACCCGCGCACGGGAGATGCTCCCTCCGCTTGCGACTGCAGCCGGATGAGCGTCCGATGGTGACATGCCGTGTTGGACGAGCCACTGCTCCACCTCACCGGTTGACAAAGGTGGCACGGAAACTCTCATGCATCGCGACCGTACAGTGGGTTTCAGATCGCGTTCGCTCTCGGTCACGATCAGAATAAACGAACCTGATGGTGGTTCTTCGAGAATCTTGAGCAAGGCATTTTGCGCTGGGTCATTCATGGTGTCAGCATGAAAGAACACGAACACTTTCCGTCGTGCCTGAAACGACTTCATCATAGCGTTTCGAATCACTGAACGAATCATGCCGACACGTATCTTGTCCTCGGTCGTTCCAGCAGCAGCATCCTTACCTCTTCCACGAGGGAGAAATGTGCCGGCGTACGGATCTAGAGACAGAGCGTGCTTTGCCTGCGCGATTCTTTCGGAGTTCTTATCCGCCGACTTATCTTCGTTCTTGCGGTCGTCGGTCTCGCCGCTTCTTACCACAGGCAGCGGAAACACGAGATGCAAGTCCGGGTGTTGAAGTTCCGCCGTGAGTAGGCACTGCGCACATGCCCCACAGGCAGTCTTATCGTCCGCATCGCACAACAACTGTGAAGCCAGCTCGAGCGCAATTCCCACAGTGCCGGCTCCTTCCATGCCGCTGATCAGAAAGGCATGGGCGGCGCGTTTGGAATACACGGCATCGGCGAGATGGGAACGCAGTCGGGTGTGGCCAATCAGCTCAACCCGCGTGTTCCGTACTATTTTCTCTCTAGCCATTCGAGTGGATTATGTTTATCCTTACCTGACCAAACTTCAAAGTGTATGCGGTATTCCTCTGCGGTACTGTCAAAACCTGGAAAACCGAGGTTCGTTCCGGCACTGACCAGCGCGCCTTGTGTAATCGAGACCTCTCCTAACCGGGCGTATACGGTGTAGTAGGATCCAGGGTGTTCAATGATACAAACATTGCCAAATCCGCGAAGCCATGTGACTGATGAAACCTCACCGTCCGCTACAGCCTTAACTCCCGCATCTGGCGAGGCAGTAATCTCGATCCCCGGACTTTCCGTAACGGTTGACAACTCGACATTCTTCCGAAGTCCAAACGACTCTACCAAATTACCTGCGACCGGCCAGGGGAGATGACCTTTGAACACAATCAAGGGCGTACCTTCAATTGGCTGCCCCTTACTTATGCGGGTGACCAACTGCTCAATTGCTTGGTGCGCCTCGGAAATCTCGCCGCGACGTTTTTCAAGTGCAGCCCTGCCACCCTTGATATCGCCTAGCCGCTTTCGCAGTTGACGCTTGTTTCGTTCAAGATCATGTACAGTGCGAAACTGCTCTGACTTGACTTCCTCGGCAAGTGACCGATTGGCTTCTAACTCTGTGCGAATGGAGGTCAAATAAGCCATCTCGAGTGCTGCCTGCTCTTGAGTCGATTGAAGCGAGTCCAGGGCCAATCCCATTGCACTCAAACTTTGCGACTGAGACGTATTCAGCCTTTCGAGTAGCGATCTGCGTTCCATCAGGTCGCGCCAACCACTTGATCCAAACAAAAACTCGAGTGCTGCCCAGGACCGAAGCCGGCGAGCCCCGGAAAGTGTGTGAGACATCGACTCAGCCCATATTCTGCGTGCATCTGACAGTTCATTCACAGTTATCTGTAGAGTATCCAGGCGAGTCTCCAGTGCACGGAGTTGTGCCGAATGGGCGGCAGAACTGTCACCGAGTGCATTGGTGCGCCGCTTTTGTTCCCGAATCAAGCTCTCCTGAAGATTTACCCTCTTTTCGGCTTGACTCAGCTGTTCAGAAAGGCTGGCCTCGTTCTCAACGCCTCTTGCAATATCGGCATCAACTTGACTGAGCATCGCTCGAAGTGAATCGAGGGCTCCAGACCAGCGGACACGGGCCGAGTCGGGCGCCAGGGTAGATGCGCTCGCGTACGTGTAAGTCAATAAAATTAATAAGAATAGCTGAGCTGTTGGATACACAAGCCACACCACTTAACTTGGAAAGATAACATTTGCTGGTCGAATCTGCAAGCACTTGGCTGTATCAGATTTGACTCCTTCCCGGCTGGCGCCTATATTGGCATAAGTCGGCAAATGGGAACCGACCGGGCATGTGTGCCGTACCCTGATGGGATGACAGGAGAATCATGAGTTACATCGTACAAACGCTCCTACTTGCTGTGCTCTTAGACTGTGCGTCTCTGCTGGCTCGAGAAAGTTCGTGCACGCCTCTGGATTACCCGTGCATGGTTGCCAAACGGTGTGCATTTTCAGAGCGGGGGCGTGCCCGGTGGAACACCCTGGATGCCGATAGCAGCCACAGCTATGACATGCTGTCGATTCGACTTGACTACAGGATTGAACCATCAGACGTTCCCATGACTGGGATCGCCACAATTAGATTTGTGTCACTCATCTCTTCAAACGTCTTCAAGTTCAATGCAGAAGGAATCAGCGTCACAGGGGTCAACGAAAATGACATGGCGCTTCCGTTTCTCCAAGCTCAGGACACGGTTACGGTCACGAGGCCCGCGAGTCCAGGAGACACCGTCACCGTCTGGTTTGTGGTCCAGATACCCATTGTTGCCGATAACGGCGAAGTAGGCTATCATTTTGCCTGGTCGCACGCATTTACATTCAATGAACCCTACGGTGCGCGCAGATGGATTCCCTGCTTCGATCAGCCATTTGACAAGGTCAACGAGTTTGTGGCAGCTATTACCATGGCCGAATCGTGGTCGCTGGCGTCAAATGGCAGGCTGGTAGAGACGACGATACCTGAACACGGCTATCGTAGGGAAGTCTATCGAAGCGAAGATCCCATTACAACATACCTGATGATGATTTGCGCCGGTGATTATTCCGTCCGAACGGAGACGGTCGATGACATAGAGTATCGTTACTTTGCCTTTCCCCAAGACTCCATGAAAGCGGCGTACGACTGGGAGCGTACACCGCAAATGGTGGAACTTTTCGACTCACTCATCTCCCCCTATCCGTTCGGCGAGTATGGAATGGTTCAGGCGAGTCTGTTTAATGGATGGGGAGCCATGGAGCATCAGACATTCACGACTTATGGGCACCACTTGGTCGACAGTATGCGAACCTTCGAGGGTATTGTCGCCCATGAGTTGATGCATCAGTGGTTCGGAGATGCACTAAGTCCGGTGGACTTTCGAAACATGTGGCTGAACGAGGGTTTTGCGACCTTTGGGCATATTCTCTGGTACGAACACGTTGAGGGTCGTCACTCACGCGATAGCGTTCTTGCAGCATTTGCCGACGGCTACTTCCAGGAAGCACGGCTGCATCCACACTACACAGTGTATGACCCGCCCGAAGATTTCCTGTTCGGGGCCGCAATCTACTTCAAAGGCGCCTGGGTCCTGCATATGCTCCGAGAGCAGATTCCATTGTTGGGGCCGTTTGATTTCTGGGCGGCTTTGGGTGAATATGTAAATCGGTTTCGATTTGGCACCGTTGACACGGATGATTTCGCAACGGTCATCAACGAATTTGCCCCGCAGAATCTTCAGTGGTTCTTTGACCAATGGATCTATTCTCCGGGGCATCCTGTTTTGGACATAGCAATTCTGAATGATTATCCGTCCGCTCACATGGCGACAATAATGGTCAATCAAATGCAACCCGAGGCGACCATATATCGGCTCCCGATTAGATTGTTGCTCCAAACCAGCAGCGGACCGCAGGAGATGACCATTTGGGTGGATAGCCGCATGGATACGGTCGTGATTGGTGACGGAAGCAGTCTGATCAACGTATCGCTCGCTGAATACCAGCCTTTGCTCTATCAGGGCACGGGTGCTAACGCGGGTGTGCCGGAATCGTTCCTCCCGGGTGATTTCGACATTTCCGAGATTTATCCAAACCCGTTTAACTCCCGAGCGCAATTTACTCTGAATGTGAACAGCCAAGCGATTGTCAGTCTTCGTGTTTACGATTTGATGGGCCGTGAAGTAGCGACTGTGCTTAACGATGCAATTCAACCTGGCATGCATGAATTGGAATGGAATGCGTCTTCGGCACCTTCCGGGCTATATTTTATCTCGGCGTCGTCGCCAGAACACACGCTCACGAGAAAGGCGCTTCTTCTAAAGTGATTCAATCGGTTCCCCGCTTTAGTGTTGTTATTCCCGCCCACAATGAGGAGTTTGAACTTCCGGCCACACTTTCCGCATTCTCGCGTGCCGCGGAGTATTTCAAACGTTCGGGTAACTCCGGCGGGATCGAGTTCGTTTTGGTTGACAATTGTTGTACGGATAAGACGGCTCAGATTGCGCAGGATTGGGGTGCGATTGTCGTGCGCGAGGAGCGGCGCCAAATTTCACGGGTACGCAATACGGGAGCTCAGGCGGCAAGCGGCGAGATTCTCATCACCTGTGATGCTGACAGTCATCCAGATGAGCGAATATTTGTGGAAATAGACCGGCGCATGAGTGGTACCACGTTCGCCGGGGGGGTGACGATTTGGGGACGCGACATGAGACTCTCTTATTGGCCGATCTTTCTTTTGCTCAATCTGGTAATTCTAATTCGAAGATGCCCAGGCGGTCTGTTCTTCCTTCGGCGTGAGGACTTTTTGGCGATGGGCGGCTTCAATGAAGAGCTCTATGCACTGGAAGATGTAGAATTCTCGTTTCGGCTGAAGAAGGCAGCCAGTGATCGTCAAAAACGAATAAGTATTCTCGCAAGCACCCCGATTCGCACCAGCACGAGGAAATTCCGTCTCTGCACCAAAGCCGAGCTGCTTAGGGTAGCAGTACGTGCCTGGACGATGCCGAAAAAAACGCTCCGCTCAAAATCAGATTGGGACCCGATCTACTATCGAGACGGACTTCGCGAGAATCACAGTTCATGATGATTCAAATTGTAGCTGTTGGGAAGCTTCGCGAGGCGTTCTATCGCGCCGCAGTGGATGAGTATGTTTCGCGTATTCGATTCATGCTCCCGTGCGAGGAAACGGAGGTTTCTCCCGGGACAGGCGAGGAATTCAACGGTAAGGGAAACCGGGCGATCGCGAAAGAAGGAGAAATGATCGTCCGGCACCTTTCGCCGAATTCAGTCACCGTTGCAATGGACGTTTCCGGGAAGCCCATGAGTACTGAGGAATTTGCTCAGTGGATTTCGGAACAAATGAACCGATCCGTACAGCGATTGAATTTCGTGGTTGGCGGAGCCTGGGGACTTTCGCCCAGCGTGCTTGGTCGAGCTGATTTGAGACTAAGCTTGTCCAAAATGACTCTGCCACATGAGCTTGCCAGGCTTGTACTGGTAGAGCAGATATACCGGGCCCTGACGCTATGGAAGGGGCATCCCTATCACAAATCATGACCCACCCCTGCTTGACTTGCCCAGCGGATTTGGCTATATTAACAAGACAATTTTGAAAAGGCGATTTCCGTGACTAATCCAGATTCGGAGTTGACAAAAGAGGCAATACTTGCATCATTGAGGCAAGTGAAGTACCCTCAACTCTCTCGAGACATCGTCTCTTTTGGAATCGTGAAGGACGTAGAGATTGTGAACGGAAACGTTCGCCTGGATCTAGCCGTCGCAACGCGCGATCCGAATGTTCCCGTTGCGATTGAATCAGATGTGAAGAAATTGCTGCGGACGGTCGCGGGAGTCCGCGATGTTGAGATTCGTATGACCTGGCAAAAACCAGAGAACGCTGGCACGAGTGGAATGCGTGACTCGCACGCACGGCTGCCTTCAACCGAGCCAATTTTGCCGGGTGTGAAATTCAAGATTGCCGTTGCATCCGGTAAGGGCGGGGTGGGGAAGAGTACGATTGCCGCCGGCCTTGCTTTCACACTCAACCGCATGGGTGTTTCAACTGGGCTGGTTGACTTCGATGTCTACGGGCCAAGTGTCCCGACAATCATGGGGGTGAGGGGCCGTGCGCGAGCAATGAATAACAAGATTCTTCCACTCGAACGTGACGGAATCAAGCTTATGTCGATGGGTTTTCTAACGGATGCGGACACACCGATGATTTGGCGGGGTCCGATGGTGCATCAGGCGACGGAACAGTTTCTGCGAGATGTGGACT
>CAZVXJ010000205.1:0-6194 GCA_964631675.1 uncultured Alphaproteobacteria bacterium | reverse complement strand
GGCGAAAGAGTTCCGCTTTGGCACGTCCCCTTCGCAGATCCGAGCCTTCAAACAGATCATAGAATCTTGCTCTCTTTTCCCAGACTGCTGACATCGTTAACCACCTCGCTCAGCTGGAAATGTACAGCACAAAAATTGCTTGTACTTGTGGTCATACCACTTGATCAATAGAAAGACACCGCTGCCGCCCAAAGCACCGAGCGAGAGGGACGCAGCCCATCCGCTCATACCGATTCCCACCATACTCAAAAGGCACACAAGCATCGGGATGAACATAGCCACAAGCATTGATGGGATCAGGCTTTCGATGGAGCCAAGAACGGGTGCCACCGCTTTAGCCAGCAGCATCTGAACAAGCATTGCGACGACCGTCCCTACAGGCAGGGCGAAGGCCAAATGCCAATCTAGCGAGTGAACCAGATACATTGCCAAGGTAACCGCCATGCCGGTGAAGATCAGAAAGATCCAGTCGCCGGCCGTGAAGATCGCCGCGCGAAATGCCTGCCGAGTCGATGTCGCCGTGTTGGTCATCTTACCTCTCGAAACGCTTTTTCTCTGCATTTCTCTTCCGATCATTTTCGAAGAACCCGCTCACCCTTGGCGAGCCGTGGCGCCGGGATTCTTTCTTTCGAATACTGCAATCCGCAAGCCAAATATTCCAAAGACAGGAATTTCCAGAAACAGCTTTGAAAAGACAGGACTACCGGCGTGTGGGCCGCCAAAAGTAGGCCCTCCCAAACACAAGCGAGGTGTGTGAATTGCCGGAGCATTGTGTGAATTTCCATTTTGGTGGCCGCTGGGCAGATTCGAAGGTGGTCTGAGACCTACTGAGGAATTCCCGCCAGCACCGCGAACAACAACTGAGCAAGAACTATTTTGAGGATCAGGGCCAGCGGTACAACAGATGCGTAACCGACTGTCGGCATTTCGTTCCTAGTCCGCTCCTGCAGAAAACCCAGTATGGCCGGCTGCGTGTGTGCCCCTGCCAGAATTCCAACGAGCGTGTTTATCGGGATTCGAAGTAGTCTATAGCCAAAAACTAGAATTGCAAGAGCGGAAACGGCGGTAAGAATCGCCCCGACGACGAAAATAGCCGCAACCACGCGCGGATCCAGGGCTTCACTAAATGCGTGCCCGGAAGTTATTCCGATCCCTGTCATAAACAGAACGAGACCGAGCTGCCTTAATGTCCGATTTGCACCATAGGGAATGTTCCAAACAAGCGGCCCGCTACGCTCCAGGTGGCCCAAGATGAGACCCGCTATCAAAGGCCCGCCCGCCACGCCGAGCTTAAATACAAACCCTCCCGGAAGCGGGATCGGAACCAAACCGAATATCAACCCTGCCGCAATACCAACCGCAAATGTTAAAACGTCGATCTCCCCCAGCGCCCGATACGAATCGCCGAAAAACTCTGCAACCGCTTTCTTGTTCTCCGGCCGCGCGACAATGCGAACTCGGTCTCCATACTCAAGGACAGTTTCACTCCGCGGAAGAAACTCCAAATCGCCGCGACGCACCCTTAGTACAACCGCGTCGAGCAGATGCGGCAGGTCCAATTGCCCGACCTTCAGGCCAACCACACGCGGATTAGATACAAAAACTCGATAATACTCGCGGAGTCCCCCGTCAATATCCGGCGGTTGGCTTGCCGTTTCCCCAAGGAAATCGGTCACCCGCCGAATCTCATCCTTTGTCCCGCATATAGTGATCCTGTCTCCGGGAAGAAGTGCAGTCTCCATGTCGGGAATCGTTTGACGATCCTCCCTGATGAGCCGTCCGAAGATCACTCTGAATTTACTCTCGCTGCTCAGTTGGGTCAGGGGTATACCGACCGCGTTAGGATTCGTAACAAGTAACGTTTGGCAGTGAAGATCAGCTCCTGCTCCAGGCTGGTCCACCATGCTTCTAGCCTCCGCCTGGTAGTCGACGCCAAAGAAGCGCTCGATAATGAGCACGGAAAGGATCAAACCGACAACACCCATCGGATAGGCGATCGAATAGCCGATAACGGGTTCGGCCAGAAGGATCGCAATAGCGTCGGTCGAAAGATGTCCTTTCGCGTAATGGATCCGTATAAAGTCGAGCAGTCCCGCAAGTGCCGAGGTGCTTGTATTCGTGCCGGCAAACAGACCCACTGCAACGGCAGGTGTCAGATTAAGTAGTTTTTGAGCCCCAGCCAGAAGCAGCGCGTCCAACCCTATGATCAACACCACTAAAAGATTGGCGCGTACTCCACCGCGCCTAAGCGAAGGAAAAAAGGACGACCCGCTGCTCAAACCGATCGTGTACATGAATACGGCTTGTCCAAGCAAATAAATGATTTCCGGGAGCTTGAGGTCGGGATGGAGATAGCCTGCTGCCAGTCCGGCAAAGAGGAAAGCCGCCGAGCCCAATCCGGCTTTTCTAATACGAATTCTTCCCAGAACGTAGCCGATCGCCGCAACTGTGAACAGCAAGACAAGCGGGTTATTCAAAAGCAAACTGACCATTTTGCCCCTACCCAGATATCAGATTCGGTCGGCGGCATTCGTTTCGGAACTTTGTCCGATTCGAGTCGGGTGGTGGTTGCACTCTGGTTCGCGGACTTCGGAGTGTAGTGAAGTTCCTTATTCCGCGGCCGATTCTAAAGGCGTACCCTCCAAAACAGAGCTGATCCGGTCACAGAGAAAGCAAAGCTCGAAACACCGTGATTTGATCCGCTTCAGATCGGTCGCGGTACAGTTGCGACGAAACCCCATGACGGCATGATCCAGGCGCTCAAATGCCTGAACGACCCTTTCAAGATCGACCGCGGTCAGAATTACGCCCCGTCGCAGCTCGACGCTCTGAGTCGCAAAAGCCGCGAGTTCGAGCGGGCCGGCCAGTGCGGAAAAGTCCTTGGCGAGGAGAGCAGTATCAGCGCGCAGGCGAGAAAGTATCGCGCTACAGTTCTCGTCGCTCCTGCTGTGCCCAGCCATCCGTTCGTGACCCCCACAGCATTCGCAATTCTGGTCGAAATGTTCATCACCATTGGCGCACTGGCATTCTTCGGGCAGGCGATCAACGGCTTCAAAGAGTTGCGAGGCCCCCGCGGACACCTTTCGCCACGCTGATAAAAGATCTATTTGCAGCGTACTCATCATTACCTCCTTCGGGTCGGCGACAAACATATTTTCCGAGCTTGCGGTTGGTGACAAAGCAGGTATGAATTTAAGCGAACCAACTGAGCAGTCTTCCTCGAATCGCTACTTCAGCTTCGGCTTTTTCCGGGCGTAATATCCGATACGGGTCCGCCCAACATATTCATTCTGGTTTTTTGCCGTTCCGACCTGGATACTAATTCTTCTCCACCTGCCGTCGTATTCCTTGTTGCCCGGATAGTATCCGAGGCTGTATTGCTGACTAACCTCGAGTGCGATCTCTTTCATGACCCGCCGGCACCCTTCAACGTCTGTTGGAAAGTGGGCAGTGCCCCCGGTAACTTCCGCGAGTTTTTCGAGTTCGACCCTGCTTCCGGTGCCGCCAACGCCAAGCTTTGACTTGTCAGGCGATTCGAACATGCCAACGGTGTAGATGATTACTTCCTCCTCTTCAACTTGCCCGATAAGCTGACGGAATGACAGCCTGCTGGCATTGTCATCACCGTCGGTAACAACAACCAGGACCTTCTTTCGAAACCGGCCCTGCTTCATCTCGTCAAGGGCGAACGAAACTGCGTCATACAGGGCAGTGGTCCCTTCGGCGCGCAAGCCGAGTGTGGAATTTTCGAGGGCGTGCCGGTCGTCGGTGAAGCGGCTGGTGATCTCAGCTTTGTCGTTGAAGGTAACGATGAACATCTCGTCCCTGGTTGTCCCTTCTGAAATGACGTGGAGTGATGCCTGGTAGACGCCGCGCATCATTTCCATCATGCTGCCGCTCCGGTCGAGGACCAGTCCCCAACTCACTGGCGATTCCTCAACGCTGAAAAAGTCAACGCTCTGTGAAACCCCGTCTTCGTAGATCTTGAAATTGTCGGGTTTCAGACCGAGGACTGTTTTTCCCTGTTTGTCTGTGACTGATGCTCGAAGCAGAACGAGGTCCGTGTCAATAACGATCACGTCGTTGGGCGTCTTGTCCTGGGCCAACACTGTGGATGCAAGCATCCAAAGCAACGTCAGCAGAAGAGGTGTTGTTATTTTCTTTAACATGGTTCCTCCCCTTATCGGCGCGACCGTCGCGCATCGTCGCTTCCCGCGCCCGCTATGAGCCATGACCGTGGTCTCTGGCTGAACGCAGAATGAGCAACCCGGCGATCGCGCTCAAAGATCCAATAACGATCCACATCTCGGATGCGTGGTACCTCAGCGCCAGATCCGTAAAAATCATCAGTGCCAGGTGAACCAGCAGGAAAAGCGTCCCGGTCAAACCCAGGACAAGACCGATCTCATGTCGAATACTCATTCTCATTGATCTAATACTCTCCGACACGTACGATCTCACCCGCTCCTTTCACGTATTCGAGTGCGTAATCAAGCTCCCCTGTAGTTTCGGCATGGAGCGTGAAAAGCGGTTGATCCGGCTCCACTCTCGTTCCCGCCGGGACATGGAATTGGATTCCCGCGGTACTGGCTTTAGGAGCTCCCGTGAGCTTTGCCGCTCGTGCCAGCTTGCGGTTGTTGACAGCGGTCACGAACCCATCGCGGTCGGCGGCGACAACGTGAGTGAATCTGGCGCGGCCCGGCTCGCGGAACCCGCCCTGAGCCTCGCAGATGGCAAGGAATTTCTTCCATGCGCTCCCGTTCGCCAAAATCTTTGCGGCTGTCTTGTTTCCCTGCCCTTGGGGAACCATTTGCGACATCTCGAGTATCTGGCCTGCAAGGATCAAAGCTCGCTCACGGAGGTCCTCAGGAGCTCCGGGCTCATTCCGCAACACCGCCAGAACATCCCGAGCCTCGAGTGAGGGACCAATGCCTCGCCCCACGGGTTGAGAGCCGTCTGAGACGGTCGCCTGAACATGCAGTCCAACTGCCGCCCCAACACTGGATAAAAGCCTGCTTAGCTCCCCCGCCGCGCTAAAGGTTCGGACCTTAGCCGTCTCCCCCACCGGGATATCGATCACTACATGCGTAGATCCCGCGGCCACCTTTTTCGAAAGTATTGACGCCACCAATTGTCCGTCGCTATCAATGTCGAGCGCACGTTCGACACGGATCAGAATATCGTCCGCTGGACTCAGTTTTACGGCCCCGCCCCAAACCATGCATGCTCCTTCGCGTTCCACGACCTTTCGCATTTGCGGCAGATCAAGTTCAACCGGCGCAAGGCTTTCCATCGCATCTGCTGTTCCGGCCGGCGACGTTATAGCTCGCGAAGAGGTCTTCGGCATCGTAAGGCCGAAGGCAGCGACTACTGGAACGACGATCAGCGTCGTGCGATTTCCCGGCAGTCCACCAACACAATGCTTATCCATCACGGGAGAACTGTCCCAGGAAAGGCTTTCCCCTGCCTCGATCATCGCTTTAGTAAGACTTGTGACCTCGTCGACTGCCATTCGCCCGCCCGCACACGCAGCTATAAACGCTGACAGAGCCACGTCCGGATACCGTCCCGCGACTATATCGCTGATAATATCTCGGTAATCTTCCGAATCGAGATGATTACCGTATAGCTTGGCTCGAACACTTTCAAGAGACGTAAGTGGAGGTGGGTGAGAAAGTTCGATGCTGTCTCCCTCCCCAGCTTCGAGGAGTCTCCATGCGGCCTCCGACAACCCGGCCTCTCCAGGCGCGAGCCAACCATTTTTCACGACGTTTAGGGTCGCTACGATAGAACCCGAAAAGTGCTTTACGAGTATGCGCGAATGTGCTTCGAAACCTTCCGAGCGGCAAACGTGACAATCTTCCGGCATGTAAATGACCGGCTCCTGATACGTGTCGATTCCGACGCGGCGCAGCGTTAGGCTATGACTCTCTTTTCCCATGTGCGAATCTAGCATCTTGTTCTGATTAACAGTGAGAATCTCTGCGTTCATACCGCGTAAATCCATCCTTACCACCGATTGCTTTTGCCTTGCTTCGCGGCGGTCCCTAAAGAGCCTTTTCACCACGCACGCCATCTCGAATGCGAATGGCACCGCAGACGTCCGACACGAAGATCATCCCGTCGCCCTTATCCCCCGTGTGCGAGTTTTTCACGACGACCTGCACCAGTTTTTCCAGGTCCTGATCAGAACA
>CAZVXJ010000204.1:0-6219 GCA_964631675.1 uncultured Alphaproteobacteria bacterium | reverse complement strand
ACCTACGTGAATAGCTGGCAGCCGACCGGTCCGCCGAACGATTCCTGCAACCAACCGGGTTTTCAAACGATTACCTCGCTTCCATTTTCTCAATCCGGAAGCACGCAGTTCGCGGCAAATAATTTCAATACCCTGAATTGCAACACAAATACTTCTCCGGAACTCATCTACACGATGCAGCTGAATTGCGACTATTCGGTCACCGTTTCCACGTGCGGATCGAGTTATGACACTCAGTTGATGATCTACGGCGCCAACTCGTGCATGGGCTGGTCCTATCTGGTGGACTGCAACGACGATTTCTGCGGCACAGGCAGTCAGGTCACCTTTAATGCTCTGGGCGGAGTGCTCTACGTCATTGTGCTCGAAGGGTACGGCTCGGCTTTCGGGAATTATGTGATCAACATCAACGGCACGGCACAGGGTTCGCAGGCGAACGCGGTCTGCCCCGGCTACCAGATCACGGAAGTGCCTTACTTCACCTACGGTGTCAACTATTGCGGCGGCGATCATGTGGTGATGAACTGCCGCCCAACCAGTCAGGGCAATGACGTTCATTGGTACTGGGATTCGCCGTACAATCAGGCGATGCGCGCCAAGACCTGCTTTATCAATTACGACACAATACTCGAAGTGCGTTACAATGCCGGGAACGGTTCTGCCTGCGGCGATTGGCTGGCCGGATGCAACGACGACACCTACTGCGGCCTGGATGCGTTGGCCAGCGCCGTGGTGTTTGATGCGTCCAACGGCGGACATTACCGTTTCCACCTCGACGGTTACAACGGAGCCACAGGAATGGCATCCTTCGAGCTGGAAGTGTACAACGATGACTGCTCAAGTCCGATTGTCGTTCCCAGTCTTCCGGCGAACTACCAAGGGGACACACGTCCCGCGGGAGACGATTTTGCCACATTAATCGGCCCAAATTCCAAAGAGGTTTTCTTTCAATACACCTCTCCCTCCTGTCAGACGGTCGGAGTGCATCTGTGCGATGAAAACTACACCAACTACGACACCTATCTCGAAGTCCGCACCGGCGGGCCGTGTCCGGGTTCCACGATTGTGGCCTATAACGATGATTTCTGCGGCAGCGACGGCTATAAGAGCCAGGTAATCTTCAGCGCCGAAGCGAACCGCACCTACTATATCATTGTGGCCGGCTACGGAACCAACGCCGGACAATTCATGTGCTACTTCTACAATATCGGCGGTCAACCTGCGGCTCCGCTGGCGGACCTCTGCCCGGGTATTTCGATTCCGTCGCTGCCGTTCACAGATTACGGCAACACCTCGTGCATGGCCAATAATTATAGCAATTGTGTCTTGGGCGGCACGTCGTCCCGGGAAATGGTCTACTACTTGAGCCGGCCACAGTGCGAGATCGTGCAGGTTTCGCTCTGCGGTTCCGGCTATGATACCGGCTTGGGAGTTTACGGCGGAACCTGTCCGAACATTGCACCGCTCGTTCAGTGCAATGACGACAACATCTGCGGCGCTGTCTATACCACGCAGAGCACACTGACATTTCAGGCGCAAGCAAACACGAACTATCAGATTCTGGTGCACGGTTACTCCACGTATTCCGGCCCGTATGTCATCAATGTGGTCAGCACTCCGTGCCCGCCGACTCCGCCGAGCGATGTGGTCGCGCAGATTGACGTGGCCAGCGGAGATGTGATTCTAAACTGGGATCCGGTTCCGGGGGCGAGTACCTATCACGTCTACCGATCAGAGAATTTCGAGACTCTGTTCAATCCGGGTAACATCATTGCGAGTGTGGGAGTCACCTATTACATTTGCGATGGGTGCATCCAAGATGCGTTCGCCCGTTCCTTCTTTGGCGTGATTGCAGACGATGGGGCCGGCCCACTTGGAATGCCACCGGCGTCGCCGCTCGCCGAAGCCGATATGACGAAGGCGAATGCGATACAAGGCGAGCTCGATCCGGCTTTCGCCAATCCCTTCCCGGTTGATATGGGAGTGTCCTTGTACACCGGCAAGCCGGAAGCGGCGGAATCGGGCATTAAGTTGCCGCTCTCCATAACGAAGCCGGCTCAGGATCCGACGCCCGCGGTTGAGTATCACCCGGCAGTCGGGAAGTGAGTACAGAATTCAAAGCCTGCGAGAACTTTGCAGTGGACGAAGATCAAGTCTTACGCAATTTTGAAGGCACACACCCGGTCCGCATGAAGGTTACATCATGAATCACGGTAAGAAGCTCGTCGCGCTCGCGCAAGTTGCGCTGGTGCTCGCGCTGGTTTCATCTGCGTTTGGTCAAGTGAATTCCGCGCGAACTCCGCGCAGCTTTGGATTGAATCTCTCTGCGAGTGTTCCCACAATCACCATGGCCGCCGTGGACAATGCGGCAATGATTGCGGAGGATCAGGCGGAGTTAGAAGCGGCACGGCCTACAGGTGAACGCGTACCCTTTCGCAGCGCGATTCCCATTGCCGTGAATTTGCACCTAAACAATTCTGGTAACTGGCAAACGCTGCCCAATGGCGACCGCCTCTGGCAGTTGCGGATTGTTTCACCTTCGGCAACAGACCTTTGCCTTCACTATGACCGATGGCTGTTCCATAAACCTTGCGAACTGTTTTTGTATTCGGACGACCGTTCGCAGGTACTGGGGCCTTACACGTACATTGACAACTGGGACGGCACAAATATCACACCGATCATGACGGGCAATGCGGTGACTCTGGAGTATTGGGTTCCGGCTGGTGCTGATCAAGGCGAGCTTTCGATTCAAGCGGTGCTGCATGGCTATAGGCACATGTTCAATCGCGCCGCTCGCGAAGCCAATCCGCTGGATGTTTTCGGCTCATCAGCGCCCTGTCACGTGAATATCGACTGTTATCCGGCATTAGAGGATGACAAAAATTCGGTAGCGATGATATTTAATCCGGGCACCGGGCGCTGGTGCAGCGGTGCGATGTTGAACAATACCGCGCAAGATGGTGCACCGAATTTTTTGACGGCAGACCACTGTTACCGCCCCAACGTCAACAACTGGCTGTTCTATTTCAAGTACGAGAGCGCGGAATGCACTCCGACCACCGATGGTCCGTTGAGCTACGTGATCACGAACGCCTCAGTTCTGTCGCGGTGGTCCGAATCCGATTTCATGCTGCTGCGCTTGTCTCGACCGCGACCTGAAGCTCCGTTCATTCCGCGCTTTGCCGGCTGGTATCGCGATGACATCCCCGCCTACCCCTCGTACGGTATTCATCATCCTGCCGGTGATGTAAAAAAAGGCGCTTACGATACGGGTGAGGCTGTAAGTTCGGAGTATGGCGGCGTACTTGACGACACTCACTGGGAAGTGGAGTGGGATCTGGGAGTAACCGAAGGCGGTTCGTCGGGCTCGCCGCTGTTGGACGAAAACTTTAGGGTGGTCGGGCAGCTGCACGGCGGCGCTTCCGATTGCGTGATCGAGACGGAAGAAACGGATTCCTACGGAAAACTGTCCTCAAGCTGGAATGGTGATGGTACGGCGAGTGGCCGAGTGCGCGACTATCTTGATCCGATTAACAACGGAGCCAATTTTGTTGATGCTTTTCAGCCGACAGCGCCGCTGGGAGACAGCTGTGAGGGTGGTTCGATTCCTTTCATCACGACAACGCCGTACTCGCATAACGGGAGCACACAGTGGGCGGCACAAAACAGTCAGAGCTCGAGCAGCCCTGATGTCGTGTACAGACTGCAATTCCCCTGTGACTACAATATCGCTGTCAGTACTTGCGGTGGCATCACGAATTTTGACACAGAAATTCATGTCTATCGCACAACACCAATCTGCGATACGTCCGGGCCATCGGAAGGCGACAACGACGACTATTGCGGCGCACAGAGCCGGGTGGATTTTGTGGCGCTGGCAGGACACATTTATTCGGTTTGGGTTTCCGGCTATGCCTCGGCTTGGGGCAACTATACATTCTCGGTAAACGGAGGGCCGGTGGCGGCGCAGCCGACGGGTTTGTGTCCCGGTATTACCGTGGATGCCATTCCCTATTTCACCTTCACCGACAATTTCTGCGCACAGGATGATCACGTTTGCCCCTGCCGTCCCAATGGCGGGAACGATGTGGTTTACAACTGGGTGTCACCCTACAGCCAGCAGATGCGGGCAAAGACTTGCAATACAAATTTTGATACGGTGCTGGATGTGGTACTCGACGGCATTTGCACGAGCGGCGGCACGAGTCAGGGATGCAGTGATGATGCCTGCGGTTCCAGCGGGCTGGGCAGTAGTGTAGATTTTTACGCACTGACCGGGGCGACCTATTGGTTCCACATTGACGGCTATAACGGTGCCGAAGGTGTGACCTCGTTTGAAGTGGTTGTCGCCAATGACAACTGTTCGGCTCCTGTTATACTGCCGGGTCTCTATCAATACAGCACCGGAGATACGCGTGGGGCGCGGGACGATTTTGCGACAGTATATGGACCTGCCTCCAAAGAAGTGTTTTTCCAATACACCTCTCCCACCTGCCAGAACCTTTCGTTCAGCACGTGCGGCTTGAATGGATTCGACACGGCGATTGAAATTCGTACCGGAGGTCCCTGCCCCGGCACAACGATTGTCGCACTCAGTGATGATGCTTGCGGCACGCAGAGCAACACCACCTGGGGCGCGGATGCGAACCGCACTTACTATATCATCGTGGGTGGCTATGCCGATTCGTACGAAGGGCCATTCTGGTACAACTTCGAGCCGCATGGCAGCGCGCTGACGCATTTCGCCGATGTTTGCCCCGGCATTCAAATCAATTCGCTGCCTTTCACGGATTACGGCAGCACAACTTGCATGGCCGCTAACTACACGAATTGTGAGACGGTGTCGTCGCGCGATGTCGTATATGAGTTCATGATTCCGACATGCCAAACGGTAACTGTATCGCTCTGTGGTTCAAATTTCGACACTGAACTGGGAGTTTACAGTGGGACTTGTCCCAACTTCGGCACTCCGGTTGACTGCAATGATGACAACATGTGCGGCGAATATTATGTAACTGCCAGCACGATTGTTTTCACGGCTCAGGCGAATACTCCCTATCAATTCCTCGTGCACGGTCACAATAGCGCTATCGGAAACTTCGCGCTGAATGTGACAGGCGAGCCTTGCGCGATTGAGCCGCCGTTACCTCCGGACGACGTCGTGGCAGGATTCGATCCCGGCAGCGGTGACGTGGGCTTGGCGTGGAGTGCCGTAGACGGCGCGGCTTACTACAACGTTTATCGCTCTTCCAATTCGGAGACGCTGTTTGAAGCGCAGAACGTCATTGCCCAGATTACAGAGCTCAGCTACGTCTGTGCAGGATGCATCAACGATCCCGATCCGATTTCCTTCTTCGGCGTGATTGCCGACAACCAAGTGGGACCGGCCCCTGTAAGGGTTGGGCGGGATGTCAGCATGCTGACCAAGGAGAGTGCCGTTCAGTGCGCGATTGTGCAGAATAATTTTGATGCTCTGGCCACGCCTGTGGAGGTGACGGTTTCCAAGTAGGCGTATTCCAAAACATCAGAAAGGTTGGACCCTGACGAGATTGATTCCACCCTCGGGATTCCGGCAGGGTTAAGCACCGCAAGGCTTTGCCCACTTGGAAAATTTAGTTCTGCTCAGCCCTGCTCGGCAAGACGAGGCTGAAGCCGCCTTAACTGACCATATTACTCCCCGCCCGCAAGGCGGGGAGTCTTTATTTGGGCTGAGGTGCAACATCCGGGGATTTGCCTGCTCTGAGAAGAGGAAACGGCTCCGCTTTGAAAAGTTCAACCTATGAAATTGTTCCGCCAATCCGCTCTCTACCTGTCGCTGGCTGTGATTACCGCCTACTGGCTGTACAAGCTGGTGACGATGGAATCGCGTTCTGAACTGCCGGACGTGTTTTTTGTATTTGCGGGGCGGATTGCATTGGTCAAGCTCGTGCACCTGACCGTGATTTTTGTGCTGCTAAGGCTGAGTGGATTTCAGTGGCGCGAGATCGGCGTGTATGGGGAGGGATGGAAGCGACAGGTCTTGACCGGGCTGCTGTATGGGCTGATATTGTTCCTGCTGCTCAATGTGGGATTGGCCAGTGTGATGAGCAGCGTCTTTCCGCAGCCGGCTGATCAGGCGAATTCGGTGATGATGTACTTCGGCGACTTGCAGAACCTATTCGTCTGGCTGTTAATCGGCATTTTGGGCGGCGGACTGGTGGAAGAGTTGATGCGGAT
>CAZVXJ010000203.1:0-6232 GCA_964631675.1 uncultured Alphaproteobacteria bacterium | reverse complement strand
ATCTGCTGGTCTTTTTGAAAAGTCATCATTCAAGTTTTGGATGATGTGCGAGATATTGTCCCACTCCACGATGAAGCGGCTATTGGCCACGTCATTGTAGTAATAGACTTGGCCACTGACCGGCAGATACAGATCGTCCCAGAACGGGGCAAGCATGGCAAGCGGACAGAAGGCACATGGCAGCGGTTGGTTCGTGTACTGGGCATTTGCAGCGCCAAAGTGAATGTTACCGTTTGATGAGATATTCACCGTGTTGTAGGTGATACCATAATACTCAAAGGCCCACGGCAATGGAACCGAGACGGTTTGATCGTCAAAGCTCAAGCCAGTGTTCGTTCCGATTGCGTTAATCTCGACCCAGTTGTAGACTGGACCGCCGGGTTCGTCGGAATCGATCCAGCGATAGCCGAATGTATCCGGTCCACCTTGTGCGTCCAGCTGATCACGGCCACGTTCGTTGTTCTCCGTGTCCACTTTCATGCCGTTACGAATGGCGGCGATGATGTCGTTCTGCTCTTTCGACATTTCATATATGAAAGGAGAAGGAGTTGTGAGCGTTGACAACGCCGGAGTAATCTGGTTGAAGTTAATCGACCAGCGCAGCGGGCATAGTCCGTTGTTGCAGATTTGCAGGACTTCCGTGTCGGTACCGCCCAGAGGAGCCGAACCAGTTACACTGAGAGGATTGACCGCAATGTCCGCAGGCCCAAGATCACAGCCGGGACCGGTTGTGAAATAGATCGTGCGACCCGAGGCAATACCAAAGGCCGTGGGATCCTCGGCACTGTTGCAAACATACTGCAGGTAGTTTGCACCGGAGGCCGTCTTGATGCCAATGGTGTGATTGTCGAAATAATTCGCCAACGGAGTATGATACTGAGTCAGTATGTGATTGTCACCCGTTGCTGATGAGTACACTCCTTCATCATAGATGATGATCTGGAACGTCTCATAGTTAGCATCCGAGCAGCAATGGCTGACACTGTACCACTCAATCACCAGCCAGTCATTCACCGCGTCATAGTAGGTCGCGACCTGGCCGGATGCCGGGAAGGTGTAGAGGTCATCCCAGAAAGCGTATACGCCGGCCGGCATGAAATCCTGCGGGAAGCATTGGTTAAAATAGGTGCCCGAACCTGAGCCAAAAGTAATGTACCCGTTGGAACCGATGTAGTAATCCGTATACACCGTGCCGTAGAACATGAACGGGAACGGGAAGGCATACGGTCCGCCGAAGCAGTCATCGCAGACAATGTTCGTTGCCGTTCCGGGTCCGCCTTCCAGCGGCGAAATCGCGCGCCAGTTGAACGGAATACCGCCCTGATCCTGATCCTCGCAGAAGTGGTAGCCGTACGGATCTTCCGCCGAGCAAACCGCACGCGGATCCGTCACCAAAGTAAAGTTCTGCGTCACCGTGCCGCCAACCGTCACGTTCAAGTTATTGGCCGTTCCGGCAGCGCAGCCGCCGAACACGACCTGTACGTTGTATGATCCGGCAGGAAGCTGATTGAAGTCATAGAAGCCAGCACCATTCGTCACTTGAGGAGCAGGAACGACCGGACCTGATGTGATGGACACCGTGGCGCCTACGGCGGGACCGCCGAAGCACGAAGTCACCGTTCCTTCAATCGAACCGGGTGCCGCGAGAGTCAGGTTGACCGTAATTGTCTGCGCTTCAGCGACATTGTTACCAGCCTGCTGAACGCCGGAACAGGTGTTGCTCGACGCAGCCACCGTATAAGTTCCGGCATCGACTTCTACTTGATAAAATCCGGCGCCATTCGTCACCACATCGGGTTCAAGCGAGCCGGGGAATGACACGGTCGCACCGACGGCGGGGCCGCCTGTGCAATTAGTGATCGTACCCTGAATGCGGGTCGGAGCGCGCAACGTGAGATTCACCGTCGTGGTGTTGCCTTCGGTCACGACGTTGTTTGCCTGCTGAGCGTACGTGCATGGAAGTTTGTCCGCACGAACTGTATAGGTGCCTTCGACCACATCAATTGAATAAACGCCCGCGCCGTTCGCCTGAATCGACGGATAGAACGATCCGGGGAATGACACCGTTGCATTGGCAGCAGGGCCACCCGCGCAATCGGTAATCAAGCCTGTCAGGGTTCCGGTCGGCGAGGCCGCACAGCCACCATATGTGATGACGCGGCCGTTGGCCAAGCCCTGGGAATTCGGGTCCAGATTGGCATCGTACGCATACTGGCTGAAGATAGACTCCGTGTGATCCTGAATACCGACTGTGCTCGAACCGGCGCTAGTCGTCAGATACTGCATACGGAGTTGGCTATTGCCATTGGGTCCTGGGTTGGTCGCCACGTTGTACAACCAGACCTGGAAAGTCTCACGAGGATCGCTGCCCGGGAAATGCTGGATGTTGTACCACTCGATGATGAAAGCATTTTCTGCCGCATGGTAGAAATAGCTGACATCGCTTCCGCCGCTGGGGAGATAAAGGTCGTCCCAGTACGGCGCCACCATCGCGCCCGCGAATGCAACCGGCATCGAACCGTTGAAATAGCTGGCAAAGGCAACTGAGAAATTCAGAGTTCCGTTTGAGTTGACGTTCACGCTTGTGTAGTCCTGGCCATAAAGGCGGAACGTGAACGGCAACGCTATGGGTAGGGATTGATCGTCAAAGCTTAGACCGGTATTGGTGCCCGCTCCACCAGCCAGCGGGGAGATTTCGAGCCAGTTAAACGCGCAGCCGCCCGCATCGCCGTTTTCGCAAGCCGAGTAGCCACCGCCATCGAGGGCGCTGCATGAGTAGATCGGGTCCGTTGGAAGGGTAAAGTTCTGTGTCGTGTTTGCACCGACCACAACTCCGTTCACGGCGGCTGTTCCACAGCCAGCACCGAAGGCCGTCATGTTATACGTGCCTTGCGGCAGAGTGATGGTATAGAAGCCTGCTCCGTTCGTAATCGCCGGTGGAATCGGCGCGCCGACAACGGTTACGGTCGCACCTACTGCAGGACTGCCGAAGCAATCCGTGACGGTACCGGAAACGGTTCCCTGCGGGGCGGTAGCCAAAGCGACGTTCTGATAGGTCGTGTCGCCCTCAACAACCGAGATACCGTTAATCGTCTGCGAAATGTAACCAAACTTGGAGTAGGTCACATTATAGGTTCCTTCCTGCAACGCGAGGTAGTACTGACCGTTCACATCCGTAAGTGTGGATGGATTCGTGGAAACCAATGCGCCCTGCAGCGGAAGACCGCTTTGCGAACTGGTGACGATACCGCCAATACGGCCAAGCTGGGAGACAGCGACCACCGATGCATACGCATCAATGAAGCCATGTCCGTAAACATTGTCTTCACCGGCAACACCGTAATCGATGGCGTTGTTCATGATCGCATCTTTAATGGTGATGTGATCGCAATTCGGACAAGCTTCGCGCATGAGCGCTACAACACCCGCCACATGCGGACCGGCCATCGATGTACCCGAATAGAAGCCATTGTAGCCTCCACCGGGAACTGACGAAAAGACATCAACACCGGGAGCGCTGATTTCGGGCTTAACCGTGTTCGGAACTGCGGGTACGCAAGGCGTCGGGCCCTGGCTTGAAAATCCCGCGATCGGGTACGGCGGAGCAAAATTGGTGGCATCGACTGCGCCAACCGAGAAGATCTGATGCGCATTGATAGAATAGATAGCCGGGCTGCGCAGACCACTCGTGCTCTCATTTCCGGCAGACCAGGTAATGACTGGACCAGCGGCTTCGCAGTTCAGGATCACCGTATTCCAAAAGTCGAAGCACTGTGCGTATCCAAGACCCGTGAACACGCCCCACGAATTCTGAATCACATCCGGAACGTCGTCCAGAGTATTGATATTACCATCCGGATCGGCGAACCACTGGTAGTCGGCGATGATGTCATTGTCGAAACCTCCGCCTACGCCCTGATTAATCGAATTCGTTGCAATCCACAGAGCGGCCGGTGCGCAGCCAACCCAAGTGGTGTCGGCACCGTTCACTTCGCGCCCTGTAATGGTACCCATCACGTGCGTTCCGTGCCCGTACGTGTCGGTCGGAGTCGGCTGACCGCCGAGCGCGTCACGCCAGCATTCAGCAACCGGATGCGCGCCGTTGTACCCGCGCCAGCGAGTCTGCAGGGCAGGGTGAAACTCATCCACACCGGTATCGCAGTTCGCCACGAGCACACCGTTGCCTGTGATGCCGAGTTCTTCATTCACGCGAAGAGCACCAACAGCGACAACGCCTTCGGAAACGAAGCGTGTGTCCAGCGGATTGCGGTCGTGTTCACGACGGAAATCATAGCCGGGCTTGGTTTCGCGATGCTGCGGCTCGATTAGCTCGGCACGGAAGTTCTCAGTGAGAAAACGAACGTCCCCGCGGTCACGTAGGGATTCAATAAACTCACGGGTCGCCTCAATGACAAACAGATTCTCAATCCAGTACGAGGCATAGCCGGTCATCCTGCCTTGCAGAATTGCATCATCAAATTCGTCAAGAAATTTGGGCTGGGTCAATTCGGCATTGTATTTTAGCGCAGTAATCACCTCACGGTGGCGCTTTGCCAAGTCAGCGCTTTCCGCGTGGAGTTTTTCATCCAGTGCGCGGATATCAATCGGGCTTTCGAGAATCACAATTGCGCTGATCAATTGGTCTTGATCCGCTTTTGAGAGTTCGTATTCGAGAGCCGGAGAGACTTCTGCCGCGACCGCAGCGCCTGCGAAGCAGATGACGGCCAGGGTCAGTAACAGAGTCCAAAACTGATTTCGTACGTTCATCGAGTCTTCCCTCATCCTTCTTGTTGGGGTATGTCGCCGAACTTAACACCTTAGTAGCTGGTATAGCTACCTATGCAGATACATGAACAAATTTAGCATCTTCAGTTCACCATGACAAGATATCCGGTACAGATTAACAAAAATTCTCGCGGATTGAACAGGGTTGTTTTTTATGGCTTTGAGAGGGGAACCAACCGGAAAGCAGGAGTCTCAACCTGATGGAGAGGAATAGCACGTTTTCTGCACTTTAGCCTCGCCAAAATTGCGCACATACTTACTTCAATTGCACACCACTTCGTCGAGATGGGCTGTTACTACTTGCGCAGACGTGCGATCACTCGATAAGCCACCTCCGACCCAGATGCGACCAGACTAAAACGATTGTAGATCCAGCGAGGGGCACGCCACAAGCCTCCCAGATAACTCACGAGTTGGAAGACGGCGCCGGCACCGAAATACTCCTTCCCATCGGGTTCGATCAGGTGTAAGCTCTCAGTTGCCTCCTGCGAAGCGACGAATTCGACTTGACTGCCTAATCGCCTTCGCCACGTGGCTGCACGACGTTGGCAAAAAGGACAAGCACCATCATAAATTAGCTTGGGTTGTTCCACGTTAGCAATCTAATGACGCGGGGTCACGAATGCAACTGCACCACGTTGTTTTCGTGACGATTGTGTATTAAATTGTAAAGCTCCGGTATACGAAGTTCCCGACCAGTCTCGCCAAGTGGTGCGTCGGTTGGTACGAGTTTGTGCATTTTGATTTATGCCTGGTGACATGAAAGGAACGTATCATGATTCGCACGTGGACTAGCCTCACTCTCGCAATTTTGGTCAGTGTAAGTGCAGCGTTAGCAGCATTTCCGACTCTTATTAATTATCAGGGAATGCTTGCAGACAGTCAGGGTATTCCTCTGGATACGACTTTGGACATGACCTTTGTCCTATATGACGGACCCAGTGCTCTGGCCACCAATTTGTGGAATGAAACACAATCTGCTGTCGCAGTGATTGATGGCATTTTTCATGCGCAACTGGGAAGTGTAAATCCGATTCCAGCCAGTGCGTTCAGCAGCGCACAGACTTATCTTGGAGTGTCAGTTGGCTTGGATTCTGAGATGTCGCCGAGGGAGAGGGTTACGGCCAGCGGATTTTCCTATGTCGTAGAGTCGGTGGATGGTGCGCGGGGGGGACAAATCACCAGCGCAATCAGTGTACAAGGAAATGCAACCTTCAGCGGCAACACAGTCCGCTCGGGTTCGGACTCGGTGGGTGGTCATCTGCACGTCGACGGAATTGCCACGCTGGACAGTACCCTTGTTGTGAACGGGAAGAGTCAATTCAGTCAACGCATTGTCGTGTTCGGCGGCAACACGGACACAACGTTCATATATTCAAATAATGCGTTGACCGAAGGGTCCTATCTCGCGCCGGGATCCAGCTGCTGGAAGTCGATTGATCCAAGT
>CAZVXJ010000202.1:0-6256 GCA_964631675.1 uncultured Alphaproteobacteria bacterium | reverse complement strand
GACGAAAAGTACTCGCAGCGGATCAGTCTTCATCCAACTCAACCGTTGAGAGTCTCACCAGGTTTCTGCCGTGCCGCTTGACCCAGTATAGTGCACGATCCGCGCGCATGATCATTTCTTCCGCCGATTGAGTCTCAGAATTGTCCGTCACGCCGCATGAGACTGTGATCTCGCCCATAGAATCGCCATCTTCCGTAACAAATGCGCGTCCCGCGACCGCCTTGCGGATCTTTTCTGCGACCACCATGCCGCCTTCCGCACTCACTTCAGGCAGAATCAGACAAAACTCCTCGCCGCCATACCGAGCAACGAAATCGATATCTCTGACAGATGAACGGATCGTGGCTGCAATTTCGGCCAGCACACGGTCTCCGGCAAGATGGCCGTAGGTATCATTGTAAGCCTTGAAATCATCTATGTCAATCATGATCAGAGTCAGCGACTTTTTGTACCGCCGTGCGCGTTGGACTTCAGTTCGCAGTTGGTCCACAAAAAACCTGTGATTAAACAACTGAGTGAGTCCATCAATCGTAGCCAGCCATTGGGACCTGAGATGCCGGCGGGTCATGTCCATCAAGATTGAAAACTCACGCCGGAACATCTCGACTGCCTCTGACTCAGCCGCTGAAACGTGAAGCGGCGCATGATAGAACATCTTGAGGAAGCCGATTCTTGTAGACTCGGTAGCCAGCGGGAGCAACAGACCGTACTGAAGATTTGCTTCAATCAAGTGCAAACCATTCAGTATCTCCGCCGATGTCGCCACATCTTCAATGATCGCCGCCCTGTCCCGTCTGTAAATCGCAAGTCTATGGCGTGGCACAACAATGGCTGACAACACACGCGCCACGCTTCGCGGATCTCTCCACACCCATCCGGTCTCACGTTCTGGCCAGAAGTCCGAGGGAACCTCGGGTTGAATCTCGAGATAAACAGGGGAAAATAGATCATAAACAAGGTCACTAAGCGATCTAAACAAGGACTCTCCCTCAAGTTCGAGGTAGGTAGAAAGCCTGGTCGCACGCAACACCCTACGCTCAAGTTCCTCGTTTGTACGCATCTCGAAGGAACGCAGCAAGAAATATGGTAAAGCAGAGGTCTCCAAGATCTGCCCGGCTTCCGGAATTGAAATCTGATTCAGAATTACATTTGAATCAAGAAACTCGCGGATCGCGGCTGAGTCAACGCTGTACGCTATCGATTGATGAAGTGCGTTATCGCGGAACAATCCCGGAGATTTCAGTGCCGGCTCAGCAACACAGAGCATCTCTCCTGGCTTTCCAAGCAATGCCCCAACCCACTCCAATTCGCCGATCTGTTGTGCATGTGTCTCGGCGAACGGCATTTGCATGAGACCTGCGCGCAGTTCTCGCCAGTCCTCGATCGGCATGCGAAACCGATTCCACGCGTTTACATGGCGTGAGTTGTTAATCCAGCGGTACAGTGAATCCATTGGTCGATGAGCCTGACGAGACGTCTACACTCATTTGATTGAGCCAGTCTTTGAACCAGTGCCCGTTTGAAGCGGCCTGCCCGTGATAACAATTGTTGAAGAACACCACAGCAGTAGTTGCGTCGCCATTGAACTCAAGGAGGGAGGTGCCAAGCGTTTTTAACTGCTCATCCGAGTAATTGTAGTCGTATCGGTCACCTGCGTTGCGATTATACCAGGCTGAAGCGTTCCGACCGTGCATTCGAACATACAGGAGTCCGGCCGTAGCTCGCAGCGTTTTCGAAACAAGTCCAGGTAGCTCAGGTTCATCGGGCGACACCCATGTTATTCCGCAATCTCGAATCGCAGCCAAGGCGTCCTCGCGTTCCCAGCTTGTGTGACGAAATTCTGTGCATAACTGGAGTTCATTACACATTCCCGCGACTGCTTTGACTCGATCGAGGTTGGACAGAGAATACGAAAACTTGTTTGGAAATTGAGCGAGCAAACCACGAAGTTTTCCAGAATCACGCAGCGGACGCAATACTGACATCAGGTGACGCATCGACTCTGCAGGATGCATATCAGAATGCGTTACATCGGCGTGTACCTTGGCATAAATTTCGAAACTCCCGGGTGTGCGTTTATCAATGGCTTCATAGGTTGCAGTTCCGGCAATTCGATAGTAAGTGCTGTTTATCTCTCCGATCGGGAATCTGGAAGCATAATACTCTAACCACTTGGTACGCGGCACGCGCAATGGGTAAAAGGTCCCGGCCCAGTCATCAAACTTCCAGCCTGAAGTTCCGACTTTAATATCTCGAGGTCGAATCACGGTCTTCCCAGGCTATGACGCCATCAACAAACACGGTAGAGGCACGCATGTCCCCAAAGCAGTAAGACAGCGAATCCAAATTCGGAATATTCCAAAGAGAAATATCAGCAAACTTTCCCACCTCCAGCGAACCAATGCTCGACTCCATACCTAACACGCTTGCGGCATCAAATGTCGTTGCCCACAACAGTTCGGCCGGTGATAGATGGCAGTAGACTGCCGCCGCTGTCATACAGAACGGGAGCGATTCTGTCATGGATGATCCCGGGTTCATATCGGTTGCCACAGCGATTCTCATTCCAGATTCAATCATCTTCCTGGCAGGCGGATATGGGATCGTGCCAAGGAAAAAAACACAAGCCGGTAGAACAACGCCGGCCACTTTTGCATCCGCAAGCGCGTGAATCTCCTCGTCATTCAAATGCTCCAAGTGATCTGCACTGCGTGCCTGAAGTTCAGCCGCCAGCATTGCACCTCCAGAATGCCCAAATTGATTCGCGTGGATGGTTAGACGCAATCCATGCCGCTTAGCCGCCTCAAGTAAAACACGGGATTCATCGACCGTAAAAGCGCCCTCCTCACAAAAAACATCGGCATTGGTTGCCAGCCTGTTTTCCGCAACAAAGGGCATATGCTCTTCCGCCATCTTTGCAACGAAGCCAGATCTATTTTCGCGCGCCGATTCTGGCAACGCGTGAACAAGAAAAGTCCTCTGAGTTCGCTGTGGAATCTGACCTGACACAATTTCCAGCGCCCTTAGAAGTTTCTGTTCACCCTCCCACTCAAGCCCGTACCCAGTCTTGGCCTCGATGGTTGTAACGCCGCACATGAGCGATCGGTCAAATCTCGGGAGAGATTCCTGAACTATCTGCTCGACCGAAGCGTTACGAACCAGTCGCGCCGTCGCTTGTATGCCGCCACCTGCAGCCGCTATTTCTAAATAGGACTTACCTGCATTCCGCGCGTGAAACTCACCTGCGCGATTTCCGACAAAAACAGGATGTGTGTGGCAATCGACAAGTCCGGGCAGTGCAATCTTCCCTTCTGCATCAAACCTCTCAGCATCATCCGGAATCACTGGCAAGAGTTCTTTCTCCTGTCCAAGCTCCGCTATTTTTCCACCGCGGACGAGGATGCCGGCATTGGGAATTTCATTCAGTGGCCTCGTTAGGTCGTGCCGACGAACACTCTGCGGCGTAATCAACCGAGATATGTTGTGGATGAACAGTAGTTGTTCGGACACTTAGCAGCCCGTGAAATTCGGCTTTCGTTTCTCCAAGAAAGCGGCAGTACCTTCGTTCTTGTCTGAAGTGGCACAACAGAGTGCAAACAACTTCTCCTCCATTCGAAGCCCGGAATCAACGTCTACTTCGAGTCCTGTGTCGACCGCCTGCAGGATTGCAAGCGTTGCCTGTCTCGGTTTTTCAGAAAGATCTTCCCCGAGCTTTTTTGCCGCGGTCATCAGCTCGGCTTGAGGATAGACTGCATTGATCAGGCCGAACTGCAGGGCCTCAGTAGCAGAGATCAACTTTCCAGTCAGCATCAATTCCAAGGCACGCGATTTTCCAATGAGTCGCGACAGCCTCTGTGTTCCCCCATAGCCGGGGATGATGCCAAGGTTGATTTCTGGCTGCCCGAACTGGGCGTTTTCCGCTGCAAGTCGCAAATGGCAGGCCATGGCAAGTTCGCAGCCACCGCCGAGGGCATACCCATTTACAACCGCAATAACCGGAACCCGAAACTGCTCGATTCTTCGGTAAAGCCGATTGCCTCGCTCTGCAAACTCGCGTCCCGAAATCAAATTGAGGTCTCTGATCTCTTGAATATCCGCGCCGGAAACAAAACTCTTTTCGCCTGCTCCTGTCACGAGCACACAACCTATTTCGGATTGTTCAGCCAGTGATTCAAAGCAATCGAACATCTCCTTGACGGTGGCAATGTTAAGCGCATTCAGGCTCTTGGGGCGGTTTACGGTTACGGTCGCAACGCGTCCGCCCACTTCCAAAATCAAGTTTTCAAACGTCATGGAAATTGACCTAATGTACTCTATGAGTTATATCCCGGTATGTTCAGGTGATGATTGTCGGCGGTCTGAGTCGCAGACTCGTAACCAGCATCATGGTGACGAAAAATTCCCATGGCAGGGTCATTCGTCAGTACGCGTTCGAGTCGGGCATCCGCCTCGGCCGTTCCGTCCGCGACAATAACTTGCCCAGCATGAAGCGACGCACCAATACCAACCCCGCCCCCGTGGTGAAAACTCACCCACGACGCTCCACTGGCCGTATTAACAAGCGCATTTAGGATGGGCCAATCTGCGATTGCGTCCGATTCATCTTTCATCGCTTCAGTTTCTCTGTAAGGTGACGCGACCGATCCTGTGTCCAAATGATCCCTGCCGATAACAATCGGAGCGGAAAGTTCTCCGCTTCTCACAAGCCGGTTGATCGCCAATCCGAATTTTGCCCTATCCCCCTGTCCAAGCCAGCAAATCCGCGCGGGCAGTCCTTGGAAGGGTATCTTGGGCGTGGCAAATTCAATCCATCTCTTCAATCCAACGTCATTTGGAAACAGACTTAACACTTCCCGGTCGGTGCGAAAGATGTCTTCCGGGTTTCCGGAAAGCGCCGCCCAGCGAAATGGACCCTTTCCTTCGCAAAAGAGCGGACGGACATAAGCAGGCACAAAACCGGGGAACGAGAACGCAGCCGCATACCCAGCTTTGAGTGCCTTACCACGCAAGTTATTTCCATAGTCAAAAACTACCGAGCCACGCTCTTGAAATGCCACCATGGCCCCACAGTGTACTGCCATTGAACGCATGCTTCGACGAACATATTCTTTCGGATCGGAGACTCGCAGTTTCAATGCGTCATCGAGTGTGATGTCATGCGGGACGTATCCATTCAGCTCATCGTGAGCAGATGTTTGATCAGTCACGAGATGTGGCAACACATTTCGTCTCAATAACTCAGGTAAAATGTCGGCACAGTTGCCCAGCAAAGCAATTGAGAGCGGCTGTTTTGACGTGACGGCATCGGTCACCCAACCTAAGGCTTCATCGAGTCTTTCGGTAGCACGATCACAATAGCCGATTTCAAGTCTGCGAGCGATGCGCGTACGATCGACTTCTACACACAATGCCACACCGCCGTTCAACGTGACAGCCAGGGGTTGCGCGCCCCCCATCCCCCCCAGCCCGCCTGTCAACGTCCACGTTCCGGCGAGCGTTCCCCCGAAGTGTTTTGCTGCGGCTGCCGCAAAAGTCTCGTAGGTGCCCTGCAAAATACCCTGTGTGCCAATGTATATCCAGGATCCCGCAGTCATCTGCCCATACATGATGAGCCCTTTTGCCTCCAGCTCATGAAAGTGGTCCCAATTCGCCCACTGCCCCACCAGATTAGAATTGGCAATTAGAACTCGCGGTGCATTCTCGTGTGTCTTGACAACCCCCACAGCCTTACCTGACTGAACCAATAGGGTCTCATTGGATTCCAATTGCGTCAGTGCATGAAGAATGGTCTGCAGGGCTTCTTTTGATCTGGCGGCCTTCCCGGTTCCGCCATACACGACCAATCGCTCTCGATCTTCTGCGACTGCTGGATCCAGGTTATTAAGCAGCATCCTATATGCGGCCTCTTGAACCCATCCTTTGCAAGTGAGCGTCGTACCGATCGGAGTTCTGGGGATGCTAAATTCGTTCATTTCTGCAAGATTCGACTCGTAATAACTGGTACGAACTTATACAAATGTGTCTAGTATCATACGAGCATGTAAACCGGCTTTTCCGGTCAAAGTGTGGCGAAATCACATGACACTCACACCAAAGTGAACCCTATTATAACCAGACAAATATAGTTCAGACCTACTGTAAAAGCAACTCAGACTTAATGCGTACAAATCAAAAGCGCCGCATCCTGTGGACGCGGCGCCTGATATCAAAAGCTTATTATCTATTTGGCCTTCTTCGCTGGAGCCTTGCGATGGAT
>CAZVXJ010000201.1:0-6257 GCA_964631675.1 uncultured Alphaproteobacteria bacterium | reverse complement strand
CAATGAGATCATCTCGCCGTACATTGACCTGCGTCAGGTTGCGGAAGGACAGTTGACGCTGGAGTGGTTGGTGACGGGCCTGTTCCCTGATTGCACGGTACCTGACTGCTTTGACTACTGGGGTTGCCAGGTGTCGGTCGATTCTGGCGCTTCGTGGTGCTACATTTCGAATCAGTATTGTGACCCGGAAGGCACAAACTATATTTACGTCGACGCTCCCGGATTCTGGGCGCCGTTCACACAGAGCTATCAAGCAGATGGCGACTTGTCCGACTATATCGGCCGAGTGCTACTGGTGAAGTTCACTCAAGAGTCGAATGTGGATGAACTGGTGGCCGAAGGTGTGCGACTTGACTCCGTTGTGCTGACTCACAACGTCGGATTTCCGAATGATGTCAGCTGCTACACCTTGCAGGTTCGCTATCCGAATGTGGCCGGCCGCGCCTTCCGGGTGAAGGGTTACTATCAGAATACGGGCAACAACGATCAGACCGGTATTCAGGCATGGTATCAAGTGGTCGGTCAGACGGCCCGCCGCTTCCTGCCGAATATTGACCTTGTGGGAGGCGAACAGGATACACGCATCGCCAACACCACGATTGCCACTGCCGGAACTTACAGCATTCGTGCATGGTCGCTTCTTGCTTCCGATCAGGATTTGGACAATGACACCAGCTATGCTCGTCAGATAGAAGTACAGGCTGCCGGTGGTGCGCTGGAAATTGGTTACGACAATCGGACGCGCCAAGGTGGATTGCAGATGAATAGCGCCGGCACTGGACCTTTGGTCTTGTTTACACCGGGATTGGATACTGTAATTTCGGGTGCAACCTACAACATCAATGCGATCACTGCACAGTTCTGGCCTGCACAGACCGGAAGTCACCAGTTCCGCTTGCATGTTTATCGCGGCGGTCAGACTTCTCCGGGCACAGAAATCTACAATGAGATGGTGACCGTTGCGGATGCCGAGGCTGACACGAATGTCTGGAAAGTGATCGACATTTCCGGTGATCCCGATACTCGGGGCATTGCGCGCAGTGATGTGTTCTGGGCGTGGCTTGAAATCACTGAGAATGATGCGAATCGTTTCCCATGGGTCATTGGTGCAAACGAAGAGCCCTGGGATGACGCCCATTTTGCAATTTGGAATGGTACCGGTACTCCGACGGCGTCGACGTTCTTCTTCCAGATTCACGCGCGTGTTGAAGAAGCGGTTGCCGCCGATGATGAGAACAGTGGAAACATTCCTGCACAGTGGGGTCTTGAGCAAAACTATCCGAATCCGTTCAATCCAACGACGCAAATCTCGTTTGATGCGCCGAAGGCCGAACATGTTTCGCTGAAGGTCTTCAACCTGTTGGGTGAAGAAGTAGCGACGCTGGTGGATGATGTGGTTCAAGCCGGAACGCACCGCTTCGATTTCGACGGCAAGGGCCTGTCGAGCGGCGTGTACATTTACCGACTTGAGTCGGCGAGCTTTACGGCTGCGCACAAGATGGTACTAATGAAGTAGGCGCCGCGCGTCAGTTCATTGAGACAAACACAGCGGCCCGGGCAGATTGTCCGGGCCGCTGTGTTTTGCCATGAGAACATCCGTGTCAGAGTTCAAAACTCTGGCCGCGTTCCGGGTAGTGCAGCTGGGCGCGCGTCATGCTCTTCACCTCTGCCATTAGGGCTTCAGCCGGTTCCGGTTCGCCGTGAACGAAGAAGATCTTTTTCAGGCGCGGAGAATTTTTCGCAACGGCGCGAATGTTCTCGATTAGTTCAGTCCGACCGGCATGACCGGAGAATGAATTCAGAATTTTGACGCGCGCGCGAAGCAGATAGGGTTCTCCGAAAATGTTTACCTGCTCTGCTCGCTCTGCAATCCGTCGGCCCAAGGTGTGTTGAGCTTGAAAGGAGACTATCAGCACCGTGTTTTTCGGATCCTCGATGTTGTTCTTCAGGTGATGCAGAATACGTCCAGCCTCGCACATGCCAGATGCAGCAATGATTATCATTGGGCGATCATCGCCGTTCAGTGCCTTGGACTCCTCTGGAGTCTCAATGAATCTTAGGCCCGGAAAATCGAACGGGTTCGTCCCACTGCTGATCAGATTCAGCATTTTGTCGTCATAGGCTTCTGAGTTGTTCGCGAATACTTTCGTGGCCTTCAACGCCAGAGGGCTGTCGACGAAAATCGGGAGGTCATGTGGAATTCGATTTGCGCTGCGCAGGCTCGCGAGGTAGTAAAGCAAATCTTGCGTTCTCTCTAAGGCAAACGCAGGGATAATGAGCTTGCCGCGTTTCGCCCAGGTTGAATTCACCACTTCGGAAAGTTCTGTTTGTAAATCACTTACATCCTCGTGCTCACGGTTTCCGTAGGTGGACTCAGTTATGAGGACGTCGAGGTCTGAGAGTTGCTCAGGGTCCTCAAGGATTGGCAGTCTTTTTCTGCCCAAATCCCCGGTGAATCCGACTCGGCAGGGCCGTGGGGAATGCACTTCAATAACTACCTGTGCCGACCCTAATAGATGGCCCGCTTCCAAGTAGGTGACGGTAAAGCTGTCCGCAGGCGAAAACGGTGAATGCAGTTCGTGAGTGCGAAACTGCTTGAGAACTTTCTCGACATCTTCCACGCCGTACAGGGCGTTGAATTCGCGCGTTCCTTTTCTACGGTGAATCTTGTTTACGAACTCGAGGTCCTTCGACTGAATATGAGCTGAATCGCGAAGCAGCGGATCACAAAGCTGGGCCGTGATCGGTGTCGAGAAGACGGGGCCGTTAAACCCTAGGGCTGCAAGACGAGGCAACTTGCCGGTGTGGTCGAGGTGGGCATGGCTGAGGACTACCGAGGTTAGCGCCCGAGAATCATACGCCGGGTGACGGTTCTTGTCATAGGATTCCTCTCTGCGACCCTGGAATAGTCCACAGTCGAACAGGACTTTATCTTCTTTGTTTTCAATAAGATGTTGAGATCCGGTCACTTCGCCGGCAGCACCGTGGAAGGTAATTCGCATGTCAGGAGGTGGGGGTTGACTTTCTGAGGAAGATTCTATAAACTATGGGGGTACAGCTGGGGGCGGAAAAATACACCATGAAGAAGTACTTTCCCATTACATTGGTCATACTCGCTTGCTCCGCCAGCCTTGCAATCGGCGGAGCAGAGATTTTGTCGTTCTATGCTTTTCCGGCACTGAATCATTGTCAGCTTGAGTGGCAGAGCGGAATTGAGACCGACATGAACCAGTATACAATCGAACGTTCGTCCGATGGAGAAGTTTTCGGCCCAGTTGGTCAGGTGAGTGCACAGGGATCGTTTTCACAATACAATTTCACCGATCGCAGTCCACTGCTGGCTGATATTGAACGAACCTTCTATTATCGACTGAAAATCGTCGACCGCAATGGCAACTTCTCGTATAGCGAAGTCAGAGAAGTGTCATTAACCTTCTCGGCCGTTCAGCATACCTGGGGATCGATCAAAGCAATGTTCAGGTAGGACAGCAGGCCGCATTCGAGCGTCTGCTGTAGTGAAAGTCTTGAAAGCCTCGCGAGTTCGCGGGGTTTTTTGTTTTGGAGATACCCGAACGGCCCGGACTATTGCCTACTCCTTTTCGGGAAGTATCCAGAGTCGCATCGGATAGGCGATGAGCAACGCCAGAAAGATCCCAAGCAGATAACCTCCGAGTACGTCACCCGGGTAGTGGTGGCCAAGGTAGACGCGGCTGTAGCCGACAGCCAGCGCGCCGATTGCGAATACAGGAGTCAAATGCGGAAAGAAATAGCTCCAATACATGGCCTGTCCCGCAATGTTCGCGGCATGACTGGAAGGAAATCCAGGCGAAGTCTTGTATTGGGTTAGCAAAAACTTGTCAGTGGTGATGAATTCGTGTCCGTTGTAGTAACGGGCCTCAGCAACAACGTTACAGGGCCGCACTCGATCTACCATAGGCTTGATTGCACGAACGGAGGTTACATCGGTGGCCGCAATAACCAGAAAGCACCCCAGAGCGACCATCCGACCATAGCGATCGGTTCGAATAAAGAACACGACCCATATGATCGCAAGAGGAACCGCCCAAAGCGCCATGTTGGAGAGCGTGGGCATTATGGCATCAAAGAAGCCGCTCGTGAACCACTTGTTGATCACCTCAAACGCACTTCGATCCCAGCTCATAAACGAAGACATTTCACCGCTCATGCTTACGCTCCCGGAATTGAATATGATTGTGAAACCGTGCTGCACACGAGTTTCAGACCCGCGTCCTTATCGCAGATGCTGAGATTCCTCGCTGTCCAAAGTATGGACGGGAAGAATCACACGGAAACAGCTGCCGACACCTTTCGTACTATCCACCTCAATCACTCCGCCGTGCGATTGCACGATGTTCATACTGATTGACAGGCCAAGCCCTGTGCCACGGTTGGAATCTTTCGTGGTAAAAAATGGCTCGAACAATCTCTGTCTTGTCTCTGCATCCATTCCGGTGCCTGTGTCAATGATTTCAATAAAGAGCTCGGAGCGGTCAACCGAGCAGCCTGCCCGCAACGTCAGCTCCTTTTGCCAACCGTTCTGATTGGAAGCCGGGTCAAGTTCGCGTTCCATGATTGCGTCCCGGGCATTCTGCATCAGGTTCACCAACACTTGCTCTACCTGCTGCATTTCCCCCAAGAACTGAGGCAGTGAACCTGGAATTTCTCGATGAATGTCTATACCATCGAGTTTGATTTGGTCGCCAACAATTCCAAGCGCGCCATCGATTGCCTCGTGAATATGGATTGGCAGGAAATTGGCCGAGTCGATTCTTGTGAATCCTCGGAGGTGATTGATCGTTGCGGCCATGCGGTCAACTGTCTTGCGAATCTTCTCTAGATTCGAAGCCAGCAAATCATCGTTCAAGCGACCATTCTTCTGGAGCAGTTTGATCAAGTCAGCCGTAATTGAGATCACGTTCAATGGCTGCTTCATCTCGTGCGCGATGCCAGCTGCAATTTCACCCAGAGATGCAAGCCGAGCTGAGTGAATCAGCTGAGCATCTTTCAGTCGCAGCTCTTTTGAACGGGTTTCCACCATCGTCTGCAATAGCGAATTGTAGTTTTGCAAAGTGGCTTCCAGTTGTTTCTGCTCAGTGACATCAATCGCAACAATCAGCTTGCCGCCGTGTCCCCCACGCTCGGTCAATCTTCTCGTTGTCCAGGACATGGCCCGGGTCGTACCGTCCATTGTAGGAAACTCGGCCACAACGTCTGTAATTTCATCCGGACGTTTGGGGTCAAATATAGCGCTGTACGGGCCGTGTGCATTCGCCGCGAGTTGCGCAAACACCTGTTCAGCTTCCGCCCGTGAAAATCCTGTCAGCTCTTCCGCAAATTTGTTGAACCGAACTAACTTGCCTTCCGGGTCCTGATAGGCGATCAATACACTTGCCGAATCGAGTAGTCTTTGTGAAAAGTCCAACTCGGCCGACAAACTTCGTGTACGCTCTTCGACGCGAGATTCTAACTCTGCCGAAATCTGGGTAAATTCGCGGTCAAGAGACTGCTGCTCGCTTGCATCGGTTACCAGCACCATCGATGTGCCGCCTGCAAGATCCGCCTGAGTGTCCGCCCGTTGAAACACCAGCCGTTTGCCCAGAATTTCTATCACGATCGACTCGGCTACGGCTTTCCGCTCAGTTACCGAGAATAATTTGCGGGTAGCGGCCAGTCCATGAATGGACCAGAGTTTTTTGCCTTCGATTTCTTCATCATGCAATCTGAGCAGCGATCGCGCTGTGGATGTAATTGCCCGAACAGATCCATCATCGGTGCAAGAAACAAAGCCGAGCGGCAAGTGCTCAAGAAAGTGCTTCCAGCGAGACGTAATCGACTGCATCCGGCGGTGGCTGAGCGCGCGATCAATAATCTGTCCCAGCTCTTCCAGCCGGAATGGTTTTTCCAAAAAGTCATCCGCCCCAAGTCGGAGGGCCTGGATCGCCAAGTTCTTGTCGCTGAAGGCGGTCATCAGGATAACGCGAATCTTGGAATCGCGCTGCTTGACTGCCTTGAGTACATCAAGCCCATCCATACCGGGAATCCTGATATCCGTTAGTACGAGCTGAATCTCAGGATGTTCCTCCAAGATCCGCAGCCCATCATTCCCCTCCCTCGCACTATGAGCCTTGAATCCCAGCTCCGTCAGAAACCTGTGGAGAACCTGGTGAATGGACTCTTCGTCGTCAATTATCAGTAACTCGGGCCTATGCATAACTGCAAATATATTCAAATTGCAT
>CAZVXJ010000200.1:0-6267 GCA_964631675.1 uncultured Alphaproteobacteria bacterium | reverse complement strand
GACTTAGCGTCGACCCCGTTGAGAGTCATAAGAGGTGGGAAGCGGACATTCACGAGACTCAGGGCCACGCGGTCAACTACCCGATGATTGGCGATGACAATATGGCGATCGCGAAACTGTATGATATGCTGCCCGCTGAGGAAACAGGGACAGCCGAGAACAGGACCGCTGCCCTGAATCAAACGGTTCGGTCTGTCTTTGTCATAGGTCCTGACAAGAAAATTAAGCTGACGCTGACTTATCCCATGTCCACGGGCCGCAATTTTGACGAAATCCTGCGAGTCCTGGACTCTATGCAGCTGACAGCCAAGTACAGAGTTGCCACGCCTGTGAACTGGAAGCAAGGCGAAGATGTCGTCATCGTGCCGGCTGTTTCGGACGCAGAAGCGAAAGAGAAGTTTCCCGGCGGCTGGAAGGCGGTAAAGCCATACCTCAGAATCGTACCTCAGCCGAATCCGTAAGCCGCAAGTTCGAGAAGGTCTTCAAAGAGTACCCCCGTGGAGCTACGCTTCACGGGGGTTTTTTTGTTAGACTGTTTCACCGCACCTGACCCAATCTCGGGACCAAGAGTGGCTCAATCAATAGTGATACTACAACTCAGAGAGTATTGCGAGTCTTCATATTCTGCGTTATATTGAATATGATTCTCCTGTGACCGCCGTGGGTCTGTAAAATGAATTGTATTGTAAGGAACTTCTGTCTATGAGAAATACCGTTCTTCTACTTATCGTTATCATGGCGGCGTTTGGTGACGCGAAGGCAGTGTACAAAGTCTGGAACAACCCGGACGGAGGATCATGGTACGACGATTCGAATTGGACACCCTATGGTGCCCCCCAGCCATTCGACGATGCGGATATCACATTGGCTGGAACTTACACGGTGTTTTTGGACTCGAGTGCGAGGGTAGGGAATCTGTATCTGGGCGGACTGTACGACGCTCAAACACTGGAGATTATCGGCTTTAACACCGAACTTCAGATGTACTTTAACAGCGAAGTCGGTGTGAGCGGACATTTGCGTGTGCTCGCCACTGCCAAACTCAGGTTGACTTTTCTCGGCGCTCTGATGAACTACGGAACGATACTAACCAACTATGGAGTTATCACATTTGAGGATGCCTCGTTTCTGCATCTTGGGGAAGGCTGTTCTCTGGAGAATTGGTCCAACGGACTGGTCAATTTTGTCGGCGACGTGCTGGTCACTTCGCACTATTTCCCCGGCACCGACAGCGACATCACCAACATGGGGCAAATGATCAAATCAGGCGGAGGATTGCTCGATCTACAGTGCTGGCTTTTCAATATCGATAGCGGAACTTTCTTGCTGACGGAAGGGCAAGTGCAAGCACCTTATACTGAGACGGAGAGTAATTTTATTCTCGCACCCGGCACTACATTTTACATCACTACACAGGATACGAATAGTGCATTCCATCTTCATCCCGCCGGCACTCTGGAGCTGCAAGGAACGGCAGCAATAATTGGCATTGATGGTGGCGAGAACATTCATAACGAAGGGGTTGTTCGACACACCGGAATTGACACCGGCATCGTCGAAGTTGAATTTGAGGAATTGGGTGTGCCCGTGGAAGGTGATGTGATTGTAGAGGAGGGTGTGCTCTACTTTCGTGGGCAGCATAACTTGTCTTATCACGGTTTGGTCGAGATCGGACCTGAAGCCGAGTTGATAGCGGATGAGAACGCTGAATTCATGCCGCCCTGTACTGTCGCTTCGGCAATTCCCGATTCAGGGACCCTCACATTGCAGGGCGATTTCATGCACTTTATCTTCGGCCAATTCACCTTCTCTGGAGTTTTCCAGCTTCGCGGCAATTGCATAACAGACTTCTACCCATCTAATACCATTGACACGCTGCGGGTGCTTCGAACCGAGCCGGGCATTACTCTGAATGCGGACCAGACCATTTACACGCGAGCTTTCGATATGAATGGCGGAGTTATTAATGCCGATGTGGTCGTTGTGGAAGAGCAGGATTGGACGGGCGGCAATCTGGGCGACGGCAGCGGTGACAGTGTTACCATTGAACCCGGCGCAACTCTGGAGGTGAGTGGCCCCGAAGATAAGCAGCTGGATGGCAGCACGCTTACCATTGAAGGCAATGCTATTATCGGCGGGTCAGGCGAGATCACGGTGACCGATGCGAACATCATTGTGGCCGAGGAAGGCACGATGACCGTAGGAGACTCGGTCACGATTACCAGCGAGTCCGACACTCTCATCAACACCGGTCAGATGACGATTAACTCGCCGTTGGACACCAGCACTTTTAACATATTCATCCTCAATTACATTCCGGTGACGAGAACTCCGGGTACCATAGACATACTGGGCCGCACGACCTTCGGCGCAGGAATGTCCAACCGCGGCAACATGAATCTGCTTCCTTCATCGGAGCTAATCCTTCCGGCGCAATTAAGCAACGAGGGAAGTGTCGTACTCGGCAGCGGTTCGCAGATTAACCTGCAGAGTACTTTGATCAATGAGCCCGCCGGCGTCATCGAGCTTGAAGGCGATTCCCGAATTGGAGGTGACGGAGAAGTTGATAACAGCGGCCAGATGTTCAGTGGCGGTGGATTTTTCCTCAGTTTGACCAACAGGGTCATTTCGCCGTATATCACGAACCAGGCAGTCACAGGGTTTATTGACGTGCGCACCGACACTCTGACTCTGCAAGGTGGGGGAGTTAATTACGGTGATATCGAAATTCACGCAGGTGCTGTACTGGTGATTCTGGGCACATTTGAAAATGCGCCGGGTGGATTGATTCATGGAGCCGGAACTCTCGATGTAGGTGGCGCGACGTTTGTAAACAACGGCACAATTAGCCCGGGATCATCGCCAGGAGTTTTTACGATTCGCGGCAACATGACGCTCGGCCCGACGTCGCAGATTGACATGGATCTGGGCGGCGCGGGAGTTCCAGGTGCCCTTTATGACCAATTGCGAATTCTCGGCCAACTGATTGGTGGCGGCAGGCTCAATTTGCTCTTTGCAGGCGGTTATATTCCTTCGCCTGAAGACACTCTCGAGATGTTTCAGTACCAGAGTTTTCTCGGAGCATTTGGAGAAATCAACGGCCGACTGCTTCCAAACGGCGAGTATATGGCATTGAGATTTGGACCTACTGGACTGAAGGTATTTGCTTGTCTAGGTGAATCGCCGGGTTTCGGATTCCCGAATGATCCGCTTCGCATTACTTGCACTGAAGGAGTCGACACAGCCTTCAGTATTCAGATGTGTAACACTGGTGGATGTCCGCTGGTGTGGTCCACGTCGTTCAGTGCCACAAGCCCTGTGGTCCCCAACTGGCTTACCATTACCGCCAATGCCGCTGGCTTCTTGCCTGACCTCGACGATTGCGTCAGTATGAATTTCGTGGTCACTGTCGCCGGTCTGTCGCCGGGCACCTACCTTGGTGCACTGACGGTAAGCAGCAACGAAGATGTTAGCCCCGTACGGGAGATACCCGTAATCCTGCGTGTGCGGGTGCCGGGCGAAATTGACTTGTGCAACCAGGATCCGGAACTGACTTACACCTCCCGAGTTCTTCTGCAGCCTCAGCTCACGGCCAGAGTTCGGACTCAGCAATTCAAGTTGAATTGGAGTCGAATTCCTGGCGCCGACTACTATCAGGTTCTCGCCGGAACCGGGATGGATAGCCTGAGTGCAGTCGCTATGACCTATGACACCGCCTGGACAGACACAAGCGTGTTTACTGCGGCAAGCCAACGAATCGGGTTTTATCATGTTGTTGCCCAACGGACGCTTCCCATTGGGATTGATGACGCGGATCAGGACCTGATTGCAGCATGGCATTTCGAGGAAGGCTCTGGAAGCACAAGTCTGGACGAATCCGGCAATGGGCACACTGCGACCCTCCATAATACGAACTGGTATCCGTACGAAGAGGGGCTACTCTATTGCACCGGACTCGGTTTTGGCAGTAACAAATGGGCGGTAGTTGCGAATGCGGACGCGTTTTATCATGCACCATTGCAAACTGATGTTCACCTCAAGGTTGATCAGCTGCCGGTTGGGTCTTCTGGCTACATACTTGGCAATGCGCGTTATTCTCCTAACAATGGCGGTTTTGCGTGGCGCGTTGAAGCAGACGGCAAACTGTTGGCCATGGTTTGGAACGGAAGTGGTTGGAGCAGCCTGCGTTCTGTCATCCCAGTTTCCTTAAACGACTGGTTTACTGCGACCTTGATCATCAATGGAAGTCAGTCTATGATGCTGATTGATGGTATCGTTGTCGCAGCAGGCAACTTAGTTCTGAATGATCACAACAATAACATGCCGCTGACGATTGGTGCTTCCGCACTACCCAATGGCAATCATCAGTACTACCTGCAGGGGCAGATCGGTTGGCTAAAGATTAGAGAATTCCAGCACTAACTCCGGTCCGTCAAATAGGGCCATCAACCCTCCGCAAAGCACCTGCATAGCGGAGGGTTTCTCTTGCCATTCGCTTGCACCGAGTCAGCGTACATATTCTGTTCGACGACCGTCCATCGCGAGGGCTACCTGGCAGGCCGAACGCGTTTGGCTATATGTTCAATCAGAGGAATCTTTGCCGATAGACCGAGGGCATTGATTCTCACCGCGCAGGTTATCAACAGGATTCGATTTTTATCTGACGATTAGTTTCTGATAAGCTCCTATTGCACATTCCGAATTGGCCGTGGTACGCAACTAAACTATTGTTATTCAGACAGAAAACTCGTTTGAACTGACGTGGGCGTTTTCGAGTTAACAGCGATGTGCTAGCGTGAATTTTTTTTCACTCCTGTACTTGACTTTATGTGAAAACTTTCCCATCATACTGGTTGTGTAGTGACTATCTTAATCTCACCAATCAGGAGGCAAACTGAGATGGCGACCAGGAAAGTAGCAAACTTCTTCAAGGCCAGGGACGCGTGGGAGAAACAGTTTGTCATTGACTGTTTGACTGTGCTGAAGGGCAATATCATGAAGACCGCTGAAGCTGTCGGTCTGTCACGCCGGGCGCTTCAGCTCAAGATTCAGGCCCACGGGGTTAACGCGGAGAAGTTTCGCCCTGCAAAGCCTAAGCGGGCTAAGGCGACAAGACCGAAGAAAGCAGTGAAGTCCAAGGCCAAAAAAGGATCCTCGCGGAGCAGGAAATCGCGACGCAGATAGTAGTTCATTCTGCAGAATGATGCGCTTCTAAACTGATTGGCATCGGTTTGATGCCTATTGTATCACTTTTTCGAGCGGCAAGAGAAGAGCCTCGCGTGTGCGCGAGGCTCTTCTCTGTTCTTGACCGACAGTGTCTCGACACTAATCTGCAATGACACCTGGTCCGCGGCGTATCACGATTGAGTCGCTGCTTTCAATCCACTCTAGTCGCCTCCACGACTGGCTGCGGTTTCCGCCGGGTTACCACAGCCTTGACCCAAGCAATCCAATCTTCCAACTTGACATAGAAGGCAGGCACAACCAGTAAGCTAAGCGCTGTAGAGACAATCACGCCGCCAATCACCGCAATCGCCATGGGAGTGCGAATTTCGGAACCTGCTCCCAGTCCCAAGGCTGGAGGAATTGCGGCCATCAAAGTCGCCACGGACGTCATGAGGATGGGCCGCAGGCGAATCGGACCAGCCCGGAGCATACCGTTGCGAGCATCTGCACCATCCATGCGATTTTGATTGGCGTAGTCGACCAATATGATTGAGTTCTTTTTGACGATTCCGAGTAACAACAGCAGCCCAATCATACTGAAAATGTTCAGCGATTTCCCGGTAATCAAGAGCGCTGCAGCCGCTCCGGCGATGGACAGCGGCAAGATCGTCAGGATGGTCAACGGATGCGAGAGCGAATTGAACTGCGATGCAAGCACCATGTAAGAGAATATCACACCAAGGATCAAAGCAAAGATTAAGCTGTTCATGGACTGCTGGTAGGCGACGCTTGCGCCGCCAAGCACCACACGATAACCCGAAGGAAGGCCCTCACTGAGTCCCTGTACAAACGTGATCGCTTCTTCTTGTGAGTGACCGGGCGCCACATTCGCAAACACCGATATTGCGCGTTCGCGTTCGCGACGGCTGATGGCCTGCAACGCGGGAAGCTCCTCGGTTCTCACGAGTGACGAAAGCGGTATCAGTTCACCGGCACTGCCGCGAATCTTGAGACGTGCAAGGTCTTCGGGTCTCGTGCGCTGCTCGGCCAGTAATCGAACCCGAACATCCACCCTGCGCCCCTCCGAATTGTATTTTCCCA
>CAZVXJ010000199.1:0-6270 GCA_964631675.1 uncultured Alphaproteobacteria bacterium | reverse complement strand
CCAGCCGCAAGCCCCCTTCCAAGAGATGCAAATGCGCATCATGCAGCCCGGGAATGAGCAGCGCGGATTCGGGAAACGTGATTGCATCCGGCTGCGTGAATCCCGCCGGCACTTCACGCAGGTCGGCGATGCGGGAGTTCGCGCAGGTGATGATCGCGGGTTTCGGGGCGACAGTGCCGAAGAATGTGTTGGCTATGAACCGCACGGTGTTACTTTGCTAAGATGAAGATTCCACGGGCATGTCCCTACAACAATTTCATTTGCACTCTTTTTATCCCACTCGCCTTCCCCGTTCTCTCATCCGCTTCAATCACGACGGCGCTGAGGCGTTCGTCGCCTTCGGCGGCGCCGGATTTGTTGCCGCCGAGCGGATAGAGAAAACGGTGCAGCGCGGCTTCGGATTTCATGCCGATAACGCCCGCATGGGAGCCGGTCATGCCCACGTCGGTGAGATAGGCCGTGCCGCCGGGGAAGATCTGGTCGTCCGCGGTTTGCACGTGTGTGTGTGTACCGATCACAGCCATGGCGAGGCCGTCCACATAGCGCGCAAAGGCCATTTTTTCCGCCGACGCTTCGGCGTGAAAGTCTACTACAATCAGCGGAGTTTCTTCTTTCAACTCTTCCAGTTTTTTCTTCCCAAGACGAAACGGATCATCAATCGCAGGCAAGAGCGCGCGGCCCTGCAAATTCAAAACGGCAATACGATTGCCCGCCCGCACATCGAAAACTCCAAACCCATTTCCCGGTGAGCCTTCAGGAAAGTTAAATGGCCGCAGCACGCGCGGATCGGCGTCCACCAAGTCATGCGATTTGTCGCGGAATAATGTGTGATTGCCGCCGGTGATCACGTCCGCTCCCGCGTGAAAAACTTCGTTCGCCTGCCCGGCAAGCATGCCTTTCCCCTGCTCCGCGTTTTCGCCGTTCACGATGCAGAAATCAATCTTTTCATCACGCAAAAGCCCGGGCAATAGCCGCTTAACTGCGTCCATCCCGGGCTTGCCGTAGATATCTCCGACCATGAGGATGCGGATCATCCTCTGCTCCTAGCCCACTTCGTGGGATTTTGTTTTCATGATGTGCTAGCTCGCTTTGGCGAAGATTAAGCGTGACGAAGTCACTTTGCGACGGCGTTGGCGCGATACTCGCGCAGCACGGTCACTTTGATTTGACCTGGATACTCCATCTCCTCTTCAATCTTCTTCGCGATATCAATGGCCATGACTTCAGCGAGTGAATCGGAGATCTTTTCTGGTTCTACTATAACACGCACTTCGCGGCCTGCCTGAATCGCATATGAACGTTGTACACCGCGAAAACCGCCAGTAATCTCCTCAAGCTTTTGCAATCGCTGGATGTAAATATCCAATGTTTCTCGCCGCGCACCGGGACGCGCACCGGAAATAGCATCGGCGGCCTGAGCCAGCACAGCCACCGGGGAGATAAACTCCTCGTCACCGTGATGTGCCGCAATGGCGTTGATCACGACCTTGTGCTCTTTGTATTTCTTTGCGAGTTCAACACCGATGGCGACGTGCGTGCCCTCGGTGAAGCGGTCAATGGATTTGCCGATGTCATGCAAGAGACCGCAGCGACGGCCCAACTTCGGATCCAATCCTAACTGCGTGCACATGAGACCCGTAAGATGCGCCACCTCGACCGAGTGCTTCAAAATGTTCTGGCCGTAACTCGTTCGGTATTTAAGCCGCCCAAGCAGCTTAATCATTTCTGCATGCAAGCCCGGAACACCTGCCTCATTCGCCGCGGCTTCACCGATATGCACGAGTTGCTCATTCATTTCCTTCTCGCATTTCTTCACGAGTTCTTCGATGCGGCCCGGATGAATGCGGCCGTCGGAAATGAGCTTCTCAAGTACCATGCGCGCGATCTCGCGGCGAATCGGATCGAAGCCAGAGACAATTACGGCTTCTGGCGTGTCATCTACAATGATATCGACACCGGTCGCTTGCTCGAACGCACGAATATTGCGCCCTTCGCGGCCAATGATGCGGCCTTTGATCTCATCATTAGGAATTGGCACGACTGAGACGGTATGTTCAGCCGAGTGATCCGCGGCACTGCGCTGAATGGCCGCGATAATAATCTCCTGTGCCTCGCGATTGGCATTCATGCGTGCCTTGTCGCGCATGTCCTTCACCATCTCCGAGGTGGACTCGCGGGCTCTTTCAAGCAGCGCTTCCTTCAATTCACCCATCGCTTGCTCTTTCGAGAGACCAGCAACGCGTTCGAGCGCAGCCGCGGCTTCAACCTCGAGCGCATCAAGTTTCTCCTGCTTGGAATTGAGATGCTTTTCGCGTGCTGTGTTTGATTGGTTCAGCCTGTCCGTCTCAACCCGCTTCTTCTCGACTTCTTCAGCCTTCTGCTTCAGCGCAATCTCTCTGTCCTTCAGCGACCTGTCCAATCGCGTCAGATCATCCGATTTCCTCCGAATATCCGCCTCAAGCTGTGCCCGCTGGTGAAGCTGCTCGTCCTTCAGCTCGAGCATCTTCTCCTTGAACATCGTTTCAGCTTCTTTCTGCGCGTCCGCGATGATTCGGCTTGCTTCTTTTTCAGAAGCTGCGATCTCGCGTTTGATCATCCATCGACCGACTGCCCAGCCGATTACAAAAAAGATGATACTGACGCCCAGAGCGATGGCCGCAACGATGAGAGTCTGTTGGTCCATTATTTTCGCTCTCCGGTCTCTATGTAAAAAAAAACAATCCCCGCTGAAGTCCGGCATTGTACCAAGAACCTTGGTACGCGTACGGTGGGAACTCACCTGAACGGTTCTCACTTCCACTATCCGTGATCGCCCAACCGAAGGTAGACGCGGAATCTCTCCTGCAAGAGGAAAGACTTAGGCTTGTGATAGACGCCAGAGCTGAATCCCCAAGGCTTTTAACTATCGGTTCTTGAAAAAAGCCTAGTCGTTCAGACAGGGAATGTTGTGATTCGTACTATGTGATTTTTATCTGATGCCTATAGGTGTGCAGAACCTCCGATGATTTCCGCCGAAAACAAGCGTGTGAATGCTAATCAAACAATCCTCGCGTAAGGTGATCTTCCATCTCCTTTGCTCTTTGCTCGTAGTTTGAGGCGATACCTTCGGCCTCCCTCTCGAGCCGGCGAAGTTCATCCATCATATTCAAAGCTGTCATCACCGCGATCTTGAGGGGTGTCCTGGACGGTTCGGCTTCGTGAAGTTTTCTCATCCGCCGATCCAATTCCGCCGCCAAATCGCGCAAGTATCCTGCATCCACATCCGCGCGCACCGGGTACTCCTGTCCGAAGATGGAGACCGATACGACAGGCGCCGGTTCACCGGCGTTCCGTTCTTGAATTACGTCGGAATTCAATCTATCAAATCCCCGCCTTGGCTAACACTAAGCGGCCTCCAGCTTGGCCAACAACGCCGTAATCTTGGAGCGAATCATCTCTTCCTGATCCAAATCCCGTTGGTTGGTTCTCAATGTGTCACGCTCATTGGTCAGCTCTTCCAGCTGCTGGATAGCCTCCTCGTATTTCGTTTTCCATTGAGCAAGTTGCTCCTGGAGATCGCCCTTTTCTTTCTGGACGGATTTCATCCGTTCCAGTACGAGATTTATCTTTGCTTCCAGCGTTTCAAATGGCTTTGCATCCACTGCTATTTCCCTGCTGCTTCCTTTACTTATGATCTCAGCTCCGCGCCGTACTCGTCGCGAAGGCACTCAATGATCTTTTGCATCCAACCATCCACTTCCGCGGACTCCAAGCTGCGCTCCGGATGCGAAAACTCGAACCGAATCGCGACAGATTTTCTTCCGGTTCCCAGCCGTTCACCGTGATAGACATCGACTGGCTCAGTCCTCACAAGGAACTCTCCTGCCGATCTTTGTGCCGCGTCTACAAGTTGCGCCGCGGTGAGACTCTCATCAATGATCACGGCAATGTCCCGCCATGAGATGGGGAATCGGGGCAGTGGCTCAAATCGGACGGCGGCAACCGGTCTAGCGGCGATTGCTCCCAAGTCCAACTCGAACCAAAACACAGACGCATTTATCTCATTGCGAGTCATGACCTCTTCGGGCCAGACCCCCCAAGCGCCGACCTTGCTGCCATTTGAGGCAATTTCGCCTACCACACCTGATTCCTCTGCATCATAACAAAAAATACGGACTTTGTCAAGAGAGAGCCGGATGGTCATCATGTCAAGTACTGCTTTCAGGTCATAGAAATCCATGGACTTGGACTCCCATGCCCAGCTGGCTGGATGACGTTGGCCGGTCATTATGGCAGACAAGACAGTCCTCTCCCAGTCTCGAGGATCGGCACTAGCCGATTCCGCAAAAACGTGTGCTACTTCGAATAGTCTCAGAGTGCGCTCGCCTCGCTGCCAGTTTGCAGCAGCAGACCTCAGCATTTGCGAGAAGACACTTCCCTGCAAATGGGTCATCTCTTCGGTGACCGGATTTCCAATGGCGACGCCTGTCGGTAGACCCATGGGTTCGCGCCGTGGATCAGGCGCATACATCGATACCGACAATGTCTCGTGAAAACCGAGACCTACCATGATGTCGGTCACTCGCCGTCTGATAGAATAGAGCGGGTCGTCGGCTCCCACGAGAGGCACACGGCTGCTTTGTCCGGTTGGAATCTCGTCGTAGCCGTGTACACGAATGACCTCTTCTACGAGATCAATCTCCAGCTTGAGGTCAGGTCTGTGGGTCGGAGTGACCACCGACCACAATTCTCCTTTCCCTTCCACCTCGCATTCCAGGCGATGAAGAATGTCACGCATCTGGCCACGCTCAATATCGAAGCCGGTAATTGCCACAGTTCGCTTTGGCCTGAATGAAATGTGGTTGCCGGTAAGGCTCGCCGGATAGGCATCCACTCTGCCATTCAGGACCTCTCCGCCAGCCCATTGGCTCATTAAAGCAGCTGCTGCATCAACAACCCTCGGCACACCATTCGGATCACACCCTCGTTCGAATCGGCGCGACGAGTCGGTGCTGATACCCAGCCTTTTGGCGGTGCGTCGGATATGCACCGGGTCAAAATAGGCACACTCGATCACGACGTCCGTCGTGTCATCACGAATTTCGCTATTTAGGCCACCCATAACTCCGGCCAGCGCGATGCCACGCACCTCGTCCGCGATCACTACATCTGTGGACTTCAGCTCATGTGTCTTCCCATCCAACGTAACGAACTTCTCATCTTTGACTGCGTAACGAATGTGAATGCGTCCACCAGTGATGAAACGGGCGTCGAATGCATGGAGCGGCTGACCGAATTCGAGCATGACATAATTGGTCACATCCACAATGTTTGAAATAGGGCGTATCCCGCAACGAGTCAGTCGGAGTCGTCTTGCATACGGCGAAGCGGCGATCTTCACACCGCGCATTACGCGCGCAGCGTATCGAGGGCAGCCGTCTGCAGTATCAAGCGAAATGCGGATTGACTCTGAGGCCGCCTGCAGGTTTTCCTGCAACCGGTAATCGGGGTATATCCATTCGGTTTTGAATTTTGCCGCCAAGTCGCGGGCGACTCCGATGTGCGAAAGAAGATCAGGACGGTTTGGTGTGATCTCCACGTCGTAACAGGTGTCATCGAGCAGCAGGTAATTGCTTGCCGGTGTTCCAATGACCCAATCCTGTTCCCCAACCAGGATTCCGTCGTGCTCATTAAACAAGCCAAGCTCGCGTTCCGAGCAAATCATGCCGTGCGATTCATGGCCGCGCAGTTTGGCCTTCTTGATGTGCATCCCATCAGCCGTCGTGCCGCCTGGCAGCATCACTGCAACTTTTTGACCTGCCGCGACATTCGGAGCGCCACACACAATTTGACAGGTCTCACCCCCGAGATCGGTCCGGGTAATTGAAAGATGATCGCTTCCCTCCATCCTAGTGCACTCGACGACTTGCCCGATGACTACATGATCGAGCTTGGGTTTGTAGCGACGGACGTCTTCAACTTCAAGACCAAGAAATGTCAACACATCTCCGAGTTCGTCGGGTGATGCGGGTAGATCACATAGTTCGGAAAGCCAGTTGTAGGAAAGAATCATAGTTTATTCTCCCGCAAACTGTCGTAAGAACCGAACGTCGTTGTCGAAAAGTAAGCGAATATTGTCCAACCCATATTTCAGCATGGCAATGCGGTCCAAACCTAGTCCGAAGGCAAAGCCGGTGTATCTTTCAGTATCGTAACCCACCCCGTCCAGTACGTTTGGGTGCACCATACCACTGCCACCCATTTCAAGCCAGCCGGTATTCTTACATACCC
>CAZVXJ010000198.1:0-6279 GCA_964631675.1 uncultured Alphaproteobacteria bacterium | reverse complement strand
GGAAACAGACTTGCCTTTGTGGTTTCATTCGACGGTTATCCAGCTGAATTACTGGTCGCCGTTCGAAGTGGCGAGATTTTTGTTCCGCACAAGATAACACGCCCGCGCGAATGCACGGTGTTGAACAGCGGACCGTTTCTCTGGAAACCCAACTCGATTGATATTTGCATAATCTCGGGCGAGCGTGCTTGTCAGCAAGTGATGGAGATATCCGGTGCAGGCCACCCGCGTCAAAGTGGGAGCAAGATTCTTACACCGGGCGAGCTGGTGGTCGAGCAGTATGACCTGAGTCCAGACGGGAAGTTCATTGCAGCCAACATTAGCGATGTCACCGGACCGGGCGATGTGTATTTCATTGACGTTGCATCTCGCCAGAAAACTCGCCTGACCGAAGTGAACCCACAGATGGCTTCCTGGAAGTTGCCGAAAATTTCCAAGGTGAGCTGGATTGGAGCGAACGGAGATTCGTGCGAAGGAATCCTCGAACTCCCGCACGACTACTCCTTCGACAAACCACTGCCGATGCTGACGTGCATTCACGGCGGTCCCACGAGCACTGACTTGCTGCGATTCGAGTATTGGATGTACGGAAAGGTTTTGTTTTCCACTCGTGGTTGGGCTGTCTTTTCGCCGAACTATCGCGGGTCAACCGGATACGGTGATAAATTTCTAATTGAATTGGTGGGTCGCGAGAATGACATCGAAGTGGAAGACATACTGCGTGGTGTAGACGAGATGGTTAAGCAAGGGATTGCGGATTCATCCAGACTGGCCGTCTCCGGCTGGAGCAACGGAGGGTACCTCACCAATTGTCTGATCACAAAGACGAATCGATTCAAAGCCGCAAGCAGTGGAGCGGGAGTGCTGGATATGGCGATGCAGTGGGGAATAGAGGACACGCCCGGGCACGTCATCAACTACATGAAGGGATTGCCTTGGGAGCAGCCGGAGGCTATGCAGAGCGCGTCCCCGCTATACGATTTGAGTAAGGTCACCACTCCGACGTTAATCCATGTTGGCGAGCAGGACGAGAGAGTACCACCTGAACACAGTCGTGCTCTGCATCGGGCATTGCACCATTATCTGGGAGTTCCATCTGAGTTGATTGTCTATCCGGGTCAAGGACACGGAATTACCAAGATGACCCAGCGACGTACTAAGATGGAGTGGGATTTAGAGTGGTTCAAGCGCTACGTTTTAGAGCCCGAAGGCCCGGCGGTTCCCAAACCGGCACAATAGCACAGAGGACAGCATCTGCTTTCGACTCCTCTGAATGAAAGCGACCCGCTGTTTTTTATCTGCAACTTCATATCTGCACACATTTTCCAAATGGCGCGATGTGTGCTGAAAAAGATGTTACCGGGTACTGAAGCCTTGCTTCGGCACCGGTTTATCACTAATTTTCCATTGATTGTATGAATGCACACAGTCATCATGATTCAGGCTTTACCGAGGAATTCCGCTTGAGGCAACTTACGACCAGGGTTTTCATTTCTGCCTTGCTGATCACCCTAGCGCTCAGCAACCTTTCGTACTCTCAGAGTCCGGTTGCTTTTGTTCCTGACGAGGTGATTGTCCGGTTCTATTCGGCTGCGGCGGCGCGGGATGCCGAAGCGCAACTTGGTATGCCCGGTCTGGCAGTCCGTCAGCAACTTGTCGGTTCGCTCGGCATCTATCTTGTTAAGATTTTGAACGGGCAAACTGTCCTGAGCGCGGTTGACGAATTGAAACTCAACCCGAATGTGCAATGGGCGCAGCCGAATCACATTTTGGAATTGCGAGCCACTCCCAACGATCCTCGCTTTCCTGCACAATGGAATTTCAACCAGCCAAGTGATGCGGACGTCGATGCACCCGAGGCGTGGGATATCACCACCGGGGGAATTGACCGGGGAGGAGATGAGATTGTAGCAGCCGTGGTGGACGGCGGCTGTCTGACCACTCACTCAGACCTTGCGCTGAATTTGTGGACGAACACACACGAAACTCCGTTTAATGCAATCGATGACGATAGCAACGGCTACGTAGACGATATCAATGGCTGGGATGCGTATGCCAATGACGGTACGATTCCGGTGAGCAGCCATGGAACACACGTGGCCGGTACAGTCGGTGCCAGAGGCAACAATTCACTATTCGTCACCGGAGTGAATTGGAATGTGAAACTGATGATTGTTGCAGCTTCCAGCGCGAATACTGCGACGGTTAGCATCGGCTACAACTACGTCATCGAGCAGAAAAGCCTCTGGATTCAATCGGGTGGCGCACGGGGAGCGAATGTCGTTGTCTCGAACAGCAGTTTTGGAGTGAATGGCGCAAATTGCGCCAGTGGATCCTACCCGATTTGGAACGATCTCTACAATGAGATGGGATCCCTTGGCATCCTGTCCGCTGCGGCGACTGCCAACTCAAACTACAATGTTGACATTGCGGGGGACGTACCAACCGGATGTACAAGTCCGTACCTTGTGACCGTTACAAATACGACCATTCTTGACCGTAAGAATAACGGCTCCGCCTACGGACTCGTCTCCATCGATCTCGGCGCACCGGGCACTAATATCATCAGTACGACGGCCGACGGAGATACCGGAGTTTCCACCGGCACATCGATGGCTTCTCCGCACGTTGCCGGAGCGATCGCGTTGATGCATGCTGCGGCGAGCACGGATTTCTACAATTATTATTCTGCACATCCGGACTCCGGCGCACTGTTACTGAAACAGATCCTGCTCGCGAATGTTGACCAGAAGGATTCTCTGGCCAACTACGTCGCATCCGGTGGTCGCTTGAACTTACAACGTGCCGCCTCCGCAATCAACCAGTATACGAGTGTGATTCCAACACCGAATCTTCGACCTTACAGCTACGGAATACTCGACGACCCGGACGGGGATACCGACGGCCTTCTTGAGCGAGACGAATCCGGAGGATTGCTTGTCACGCTTGAAAACCTGGGTGCCAATGCGACAAACGTGCAAGCGACGATTTCGACCACCGACGCCCATTTGATGGTCATTGATTCAACTTCAGTTTTTGGCAGCATTCCGGGTTCATCGGTTGTCGAGAATTTCGCGGATCCTTTCTTTGTCGGGGCGGATTCAGATGCACCGCTGAAACATGAAGCGACGGTGATCATGCAGATCACCGCCGACGGCGGATACAGTGCTACGCGCTCGTTCACGGTGACCATCGGGCAGAAGTTCATTTATTGGGCGGACAGCGTCGAAAATGGAGTCAACGGATGGACGCATTCGCCGGTCACCGGCGGATTCGGTGATCAGTGGCATATTTCAGCCGAGTTAGTCGCTATCGACAGTCATTCGTGGAAGTGCGGGGACATGGGCAGTGGAACCTACTCGAACTTGCTTGATGCCGGGCTGGTCAGTCCATCCATCTTGATTACACCCGAATCATGGTTGTTCTTTCGCCACTGGATAGACTCCGAAACATCGCTATTTGATCCCGACTCAGCGTATGATGGTGGCGTCGTGGAAATCTCACGCAACAATGGAGCCTTCATTCGAGTCACCCCCGAATTTGGCTACACAAAAACGTATCGTCATGAGCGGGGAGCGGGGCCCTATGCAGGACCGCTGCCGGGCGAGCATTGCTATGCGGGAATCTACGCATGGGCTCAGCGCGAAGTTAATCTGGCCGATTTTGCCGGAGATTCCATTCGTGTTCGCTTTCGTTTCAGCTCGGACAATGTAACTTCTCGCGAAGGATGGTACATAGACGACATATTTATCGCCGGACAAGAGCCGCCACCGCCCGATATTCAATATCAATCTCACTTTGTGGTCGATCCAGACCCGGGAGACAACGATGGCGTCCTGGACCGATATGAGACGGCAGATTTGCAGGTAAGCTTAACGAACTTCGGTAATTTCGCTAGCGACGTGCTGGTCGGTTTGACTACGGATGATCCGCACCTGCAAATAGACAACGGCTTTTCTTCGTTTGGCGATTTGGCGCCGTTGACTTCGGTCTCTAATTCAGGCAACCCTTTCGTGATTCATGCTCTACCAAGTGCTCCGCTTGAACACGAGGCATTGCTGGTGCTGCATATCATCTCAGGCAATGATTACTCCGGAACCGACTCGCTCTACCTGACGATTGGCCAGCGTGAGGTTTATTGGTCTGATAGTATCGAAAACGGTCAGAATGGCTGGATGCATGCCAATGTGCTGCCCGCCTTTAACGACCAGTGGCACATTTCCACCGAGTTGTTTTCATCTGCTGGAAACGCGTGGAAGTGTGGTGATACTGGTATGGAAGATTACGGTGCACTGCTTGATGCGGGACTTACCAGTCCGCCTATTGTGATCACGCCGGAATCTAAACTGCGTTTCATGTCTTGGTTGGCCGCTGAAGGATCTCAGACGGATGCAGACTCAGCGTACGATGGCGGTTTGATTGAAATCGCGCGCGCCGGTGAGTCTTTTGAACTTGTCACTCCCCAGAACGGTTATCCGGCAGCGTTTCACTTTCTTCGTGACACGCTGGTCTTCACCGGTCCGCTGCCGGGTTCAGCATGTTTCACTGGCATTGCCGGTTGGAGTCAACACGAATTGGACTTGTCAGCCTATGCAGGTGATACCGTTCAAATCCGTTTCCGCTTTTGCTCGGACGACTCCAATTTCGCGGAAGGGTGGTACTTGGACGATTTCGTAGTTTCGGGGTCGCCGCCTCCGCCGGTTGTTCGTTACGTCAGCCACACAGTAGACGATTCCGAACCCGGAAATGAGAATGGCAATGTAGATAGAGAGGAATTCGCAGGGTTGATTCTTACACTGGACAATGTCGGTGCTCCTGCGGTGGAAGTACAGGCGGTTATCACTACGAACGATCCACATTTACTCATTATAGACGACATTGCGTCCTTTGGCGATATTGCCTCGTCCGGATCTGCGGATAACCTATCGAATCCATTTCTGGTTGAGGCTCTTGCTTCCGCGCCGCTTGAGCACCAGGCACTGCTGTTCCTTCAGATTGCCGGCGAGGGAGGGTATGCGGCCAGCGACTCATTCTACCTTACGATTGGCAGCAGAATGATTTACTGGTCGGACAGTGTCGAGCAAGGAGAGCAAGGCTGGACACACGCGAGTCTCGGCGAATCTTTTGGGGATCAGTGGCACATTTCACCCGAATTGTATTCGTCCGCCGGTAATTCATGGAAATGCGGCGATGCCGGTATTGAGAATTATGCAATGCTGCTTGACGCAGGATTGACCAGTGTACCGATTGCAATCACGCCGGAATCCAAACTGCGTTTCATGTCCTGGCTGGATTGCGAGAGTTCACCTACTGACGGAGATTCAGCGTTTGACGGCGGCATCATCGAGATTTCCAGAAATGGCGGTGCCTTCGAGATTCAGGTTCCGCTGAACGGCTATTCGCGGTCATTTCATACCATGCGGGATACTATCCCGTACACTGGGCCGCTGCCGGGGGTTGGGTGCTTGTCAGGAGCGACAGGTTGGGTCATGAAGGAAGTCGACCTCGCCGCGTTTTCAGAGGACACTATTCGTTTACGATTCCGGTTCTGCTCTGACGACTCTGTGTCGGCAGAAGGCTGGTATGTGGACGACATCGTGATCTCCGGAAGTCCGCCGCCACCACCGCCACCCCCCCCTCCTCCGCTTCCGATCACTGACCTGACGATCTTCGCTTTCGGGGATTCGCTGGATGATTCGCTCGTGTTTACTCAGCTCATCTGGAGTGTGCCCGATACCGCAGTGGATCGCTACATCATTTATCGAAGCACCCTTCCTGAATTTGTCCCGAATTCGGCTGACTCCGTGGGCGGTACGACCGATACTCTCTACATAGATCCGCATTCCTTTATTGCGGTTCCTGGGCGATACTTCTATCTGGTTACAGGAGTGCGAGAGTAGTACTGGATCCAAATTGACGGCAATGAATTGAAAGCCCCGGCACTTGCGTGACCGGGGCTTTTTTTGGCGGCGCTTGTAAAAGCGCGTGCCTCCTCACTTAGTAGTATGGCATTGAGGGGTCAATTTCCTCGGCCCATGCCAGAATGCCGCCCTTCAGATTGTACATCTTGTTTTGAAATCCGGCGTCGCGCAGAATATACCACGCATCCACACTTCGCCTTCCACTGCGACAGAAGATGATGATATCCCGCTCGCGATCAATCTCGTGCAGACGATACTCGAGTTCCTGCACAGGTATCAGCTGCGCGCCTTCGAGCTGCGAGATCTCCAATTCTTCCGGTAGCCTCACGTCAAGCAGCAGCGGTTTGTTGCCATTGCT
>CAZVXJ010000197.1:0-6363 GCA_964631675.1 uncultured Alphaproteobacteria bacterium | reverse complement strand
CAGACGCAAATCGCGCAAGATCTCAATCCGGTCGAGAGCTTCAATCTCACTGTGCAGGTAGCGCACCCGAACGTTGAGGTTTTTCAAGTACTCCGTGAGGTCCTCTGCCATCCGCTTCGTTAGGGTCAGCACCAACACCCGCTCACCTCGATCAACGACCGATCGAATCTCGCCGATCAAATCGTCAATCTGACCTTTAACCGGCCGCACATGAATGTCCGGGTCCATAAGTCCGGTCGGGCGAATAAGCTGTTCGACCAGCAGACCCTGACTTTTCGCCATTTCATAGTCGCCGGGGGTAGCACTCACAAAGATGCCCTGACTGACCAGCTCTTCCCATTCTTCGAAAAGCATAGGGCGATTGTCCATGGCAGAGGGCAACCGAAAACCATACTCCACCAGCACCTCTTTTCGAGCGCGATCTCCCCTGTACATCGCCCGAATCTGCGGGATGGAAACATGCGATTCATCGACAATTAGCAGGTAGTCCTTTGGAAAATAGTCGAACAAATTTTCCGGCCGCTCTCCCGCTGGCCGGCCTGCCATATGCCGTGAGTAATTCTCAATCCCTTTACAGTGGCCGACCTCGCGCAACATTTCCAAATCGAACCGGGTTCTCTGTTCAAGCCGTTGGGCTTCAAGTAGCTTGTTCCGGGCACGCAAATCCAGCAGTCGCTCTTCCAGCTCGTCCTTGATGGCGACCATGGCTCGTCTAAGGTTAGGCTGTGAAGTGACGAAGTGCTTTGCCGGATATACCGCCATTGACTCGAGCTCTTCGATCACTTCGCCGGTCAAAATTTTGACAAGTTTAACTGACTCAACTGTATCGCCAAAGAACTCAATTCGGTATGCGGTCTCCTCATAAGCCGGGTGAATTTCGATGACATCGCCCCGAACACGAAAGGTCCCCCGCGGAAAGTCAAAATCATTACGTGTGTAGTGCATGTCAACCAGTTTTCCAAGCAGCATCCTTCTGTCGACTTCATCCCCGATCTTGACAATCACCAGCATCTCCCGGTAGTCCTTTGGCGAGCCTAGGCCGTAGATTGAAGAGACAGACGCTACAATAATCACGTCTCGTCGTTGCATTAGAGAGGCCGTTGCACGGAGTCGGAGGCGGTCTATTTCTTCATTGATTTCCGTTTCTTTTTCTATGTATACATCCGTGGTCGGAATATAGGCCTCTGGCTGGTAGTAATCGTAATACGAAACGAAATATTCAACGGCATTTTTCGGGAAAAAGGCTCGAAATTCACCGAAAAGTTGCGCGGCAAGTGTCTTATTGTGTGACATGATCAGAGTCGGCCGTTGGAGCTTTTCAATCACGTTCGCGATCGTGAAGGTCTTGCCGGAGCCGGTGACACCCAATAACGTCTGCCAATGGCGGCCACTATAGACTCCTTCCACCAGTTCATCAATCGCACGCGCTTGATCTCCGCGCGGCTTCATCTCGGATACTATCTGAAATCGCTTCATGGCCTCAATTTACAGCGAATCTGCCAAATGTGCAAATCCACTGGCAGAAGTGGCACATCCATAAAGTAATGTTTATATTAATCATAGGAACTCGCTGAGAGGAGCATGGGGAGGGGATTTAGACCTCTTTCACTTGCATTTTCTGGATCGAATTACTATATTGCAGAGTTAAAGAAATCAATCGGATAGTCGGAGTGAATTACAAATGATGAATCAAATGCGAGAGAACATGCCCCTGATCATGTGGATCCTGGTGGCGTGTTTTCTTGGGACTATTGTGTTTTCCTGGGGAATGGGTGGGTTCCAGAATCGGAGCCAACTCGATGGTGTGGTTGGCCGGGTTGGCGACCGTGAGATTCTCTACGAGAAGTACAACCGTGTTGTGCAGGAGCGCATAGCTCAAGAGCGGCAGCGCGACAGTACGGCGACAATCGATGATAACAAGATTCGCACTCTGCGCAAGCAGGTCTGGGATGATCTGGTTCGTGCGGAACTCATGGCGGCTTACCGCGAGAAGTTGGGCATTGTCACCGGCGATGATGAAGTGGCCTTTCAGGTCAAAAATAATCCGCCGCAGTGGCTCAGGTCCAATCAGATGTTTCTGACAAATGGTCAGTTCGACCCGAAGAAATACGATGATTTTCTGAAAAATCCGCAATCCGCGGAAGTTCTCGTACAAATAGAAGCCGACTACCGCGAGAGTATCAGCAATCAGAAAGTTGTCGATCGAATCATCGCTCCGGCATTTGTCTCTCCAAGTGAGGTGTGGGATGAATATGTGGCAACGACCGCTAAGTTCAAAGCCGCAGCGATTCAGTTTCCGGTCAAGGATTTTCCGGTAGATTCATCCTCGATCACATCTGCTCAAATTGAAGAGTACTATCAAAAAAATCGTTCGGATTACAAACGCAAGGAGCGACGCAAACTTTCCTACGTCGTAATCCCCATCGTCATGACACGAGATGATACTTCGCGTGTTTTGGAGATTGCAAACGAGGCGATCGCTCGTGCGCACGCAGGCGAAGACTTTGCGGCCCTGGCAAAAGAGTATTCAGAGGATCCGGGGTCTGCCGTCAAAGGGGGTGACCTCGGTTATTTCACCTCCGGGCGCATGGTTAAAGAGTTCGATTCCACCGCATTCAACACAGAACCGGGAAAGACCGTCGGCCCGATTGCCACCCGATTCGGTGCTCACATTATTAGAGTCGAGGATCGGAAGGAAGCAGGCGATGCGGACTCCGTGAGGGCCAGCCACATTTTGATCAAGTGGAAGGTCGGTAATGACACGGAAGAACGGGCATCGCAGAAAGCCAAGGACTTCGCGGATGCGGCCAAGGTTGACGGTTTTGCGGCCGCAGCGGCCAAACAGTCCTTTGAAATCAAGGAGACGGATTGGTTCCAGGATAATCCCCAAGGTACCTTGCCCGGCATAGGGACACTTACTCCGGCGATGGATTGGGCACTTTCCGCAAAAGAGGGCCAGCCAAGTTACGTTTACAAAGCCAAGAACAAAGGTGAAGATGCCTACTTCGTGTTTTCACTGAAATCCATCCAGCCGGAAGGTTTGACTCCGCTGAGCGAAGTAGAGGGCCAAATCCGCAATCAGCTCCTGCGCGACAAACAGGAAGAGCTGGCGCTCGCGCGGGCGAAGCAGTTCCGTGCCAAAGTCCGCACGCCGGAGGAGTTTCTTGCTGAGGCCGCCAGAGAAAGTCTCAAAGTGGACACGACTGCTGACCATCTGACTCGTGACTACCTTCGTGTCTTCGGGAGTGATGAGAAGATCGCAAAGTACATGTTCACCCTTTCACCAGGTCAGCTTACCGAGCCGCTCAGCAACATACGCGGCGCATATGTGGGCGTATTACTTTCCAAGACGGACGCCGACTCCGCGGGCTTTGCTGCAAAGCAAAAGGAACTTATGGACCGCCTCCGTCAGACCAAGCAGAACAGTATCTATACCGATTGGCTTGCCATCGCTGAAAAAGAAGTCGGCGTGACCGACAATCGATATTTGTACTTTACGGATTACTAATCTGTTTGCAATCGTCCAGTCGTAGCATACGGACGCGGCACAGGTCTGTCCCGTGCCGCGTCCATTTTTTTCGTTAATCCCACCTTCAGCTCATGACTGACCCCTCCACGCGTCACCAAGTCAACCTGCTCGATTTTTTGGCATTCTTGCTGCGGTGGCGGCGTTTCTTGCTGACCGCAACACTCTCTGTATCAGTAGTTGTGGCGATTATATCGTTTGTGCTTCCTCCCCGGTTCCGCAGCACAGCGATAATTCGGCCGCAGGAATCCTCCGGACAGGGCGGAATTGGAGCGTTGATTGCGTCAAAACTTGGGAACCTCGGAGGGCTCGCGAGCCTCGCACCATCCCTTGGCGAGGTTCCCGGCGAGGTGCTAGTCGCGATTCTCAAAAGTCGATGGATGAGTGATCGCGTTATAGAACAATTCAAACTTCGCGAAGTTTATGAAATGGAGGATTCGAAGCAAGAAGAAGTTGTAAAAGCCCTCTTGGCATTGACCGATTTTGATCTGGATGACATCTCCGGAAACGTGGTTGTTCGGGTGGATGACAAGGATCCGAAACGCGCCAAATTAATGACAGATTTCTATGTTGACGAATTGGATGTCAAGAACCAAGACCTGCGTTCTACAGCGGCAAGACGGGAGCGCGAGTTCACGGGAATGCGGCTGGATGCTGAAAAAATCCGTCTCAGTCAGCTGGAAGACAGCATGTCGGCATTTCAGGAGGCAACCGGCATCCTGAATCTTGAAGAGCAAGTCCGGGCTTCTGTCCAGGCCTATTCGACGATTGAGGCAAGCCGGCTCGCGGTTAAGTCAGAGTTGGATATCAAACAGCAAGTGCTAGGATATGGTCACCCTGAATCAAACTACCTGCGTCTGCAGCTTGCCAGTATCGATTCGAGCAAGCAGGTACTCTTGCGATCCCACAAGGGCGGCTCGGCTGATTTCTTGATCGCGCTCGATGACGTGCCCACTGAAGGGCTTACCTATTTGAGACTGCTTCGTGACATCGAAACACAACAGTTGCTGGTTGCCTACCTGCTGCAACAATTTGAGCAATCCAAGGTTGATGAACTGCGAAATACGCCAACTGTGATACGGCTGGACCCTCCGATTGAAGCAACTCAGAGAATTTGGCCGCGCCGTGGATTGATGGTGGGAATTGCATTCGCCTGCACGCTCATGTTTGCTGTTGCCATCGCACTCTTTCTTGAAATGCTGAACCGTGCTGCCTCTGAACCTGGTCACCCGCAGCACGGACCTTTGCTTCGTGTTCGTGAAGCTTGGGCAAGTGGCAAGCAAAGACATGGTCGCTGATGATCGTACATTTGACCGCCTGAAGAGCATCTTGGAAACCCCCAGGCTGCAGTTATGGTCTGGGCTGGCGTTCGCAGCGTGCATCGTACTCGGCGTCGTCGTTTGGGAAAATTGGAGCCGCGCGAACATGGCCGCTGCGGGAATGCTTGCAGCACTGGGAGCACTCTTTCTCTACCGATATCCAAAATTCCCGATTCCTCTATTAGTTCTCGCTCTAACCGGATACGCGACGGCATTTTGGGGGCCATCAGTCTCTGTCGTGATCGCAGTATGTTTAGCAGGCGCGGTTGCATACTGGGTTCGCAACAATTCTTGGACCCTCAGCATTAATCAATTTGCAGGGTTGTCGCTGCTTTATTTTGCCTGGCAGTTCTTCACGGTTCTCTGGGCACCAGATCAACTGAGTAGCATTCCGAGGCTGCATCTGTACACGATTTGCCTGGTCCTGTTGCTTTCTCAAGTAGTGGATTCACCTGAAGATTACAGAAGGATCGCCGCTGCAGCCGGATTGGGCATGATTGTCTCTGCGGGTTCGGCCATATACGGAATCTATATTCTCTTCAGTCAGGGACTTGCAGTCGAAGCTGCAGGATCTGTGAAGATGCTCGCCAAAGCCCGCTATTATGGCCACTGGGGCGGACCGAATCAGTTAGCTCATACTATCCTGCCGTTTATGGGTCTGCTGGTAGCGTGCATTTCAATTTGCCGGACACGGCTGCAGCGATTCTACTATACATTTTGCGTATGTGCCGGCGTAATCTGTATCGCGCTCTCACTTTCACGGGCGGCTCTGCTGGGTCTCTTCGTGATTCTTTGTGTTACGGTCGCAGTTTCGCTCTATCGGCGATTGTTGGCCACCGCTTTTCTTGCAGCAATCATGCTTACGATCTTTACGTTGCCCGTCGATCTCATTGGCCGAGTGGGTTCATTTGTGGAAGGCCGCCGTGATGCTTCGTTCAATTCGCGAACGTATGTCATGGCTGCAGGTGTGTCGCTGATGGAGGAGAAGTTTCCCTGGGGTGGCGGATTTGGTTCGTACTACGCAGAGCACCAGGACTACATTCCCTTCACATTTCAGGTGAATCATGCCCACAATACGTATTTGCAGTTACTCGTGGACTACGGAGTTGTCGGCTTAGTTTTGTTTGCGCTGGTCATAGCGTCGCTCTTTGCTGCGGTAAGTCGCGTGTTTAAGATTCGAGACCGACAATCTTCGTCCTACCAATTGGGCGTCGCTTGTTTCGCGACGTTGCTCGGTCTACTAGTCGCTTCACCGTTTGAGGATTTCACCGCCTGGCCGCCGTACTGGATTGCATTTACCTTAATCAGTTTGTATCCGGCGGTATTCAGTGCAGAGCAATTGCGATAAATGCAGGAGTGCGAGCAGATAGATGAAGTCTCGGGTGATTGAGAGATTACTCATTCTATTTGCCGACATTCTCCTTCTTGAAGCACTGTTCTATCTTACGTATTACTGGAGATTTCATTCGGGACAGTTTACGAATCCGGTAGGGTTTTCCTCGGCCGAGTTACTTGTCC
>CAZVXJ010000196.1:0-6413 GCA_964631675.1 uncultured Alphaproteobacteria bacterium | reverse complement strand
GCGAGCACGGTCGCGGTGGTGGTGCCGTCGCCGGCGATATCGGCGGTTTTGGAAGCCACTTCGCGAACCATCTGCGCGCCCATGTTCTGAACGGCATCTTCCAGTTCAATTTCTTTCGCGACGGTTACGCCGTCTTTGGTGACGGTGGGAGCGCCCCACTTCTTTTCGATCACGACATTGCGGCCCTTGGGTCCGAGCGTGACCTTTACGGAATCGGCGAGAATGTCGACGCCCTTCTTCAGCTGCGTGCGGGCATCCACGTCAAAGGTAATGAGTTTGCTTGCCATGTTTTATGTTGTCCTTTAGTTGATTGAATCTTGTTTGGTGCGAGACAGATTCCGGGCAGGTCAGGTGACCTGCCTCGGCGTAGCGGCACGCAGTACCTACTTGCTGACGACGGCGAGGATGTCGCTGCGGCCTACGAGCAGATACTCTTCGTTGTCCATCTTGATTTCGGTGCCGCCGTATCGAGCGTAGACGATATGATCGCCGACCTTCAATACTTCGGACATCTTCTTCTGCTTACGATCGGATACTTCAATATCATCTCCCAGCGCCACGACTTCGCCCATTTGCGGACGTTCTTTCGCGGTATCGGGAATGATGATGCTGCCGACTTTCTTCTCTTCTTCTTTGAGCGGCTTAATCAGCGCGCGCTCGTCGATGGGACGGATTTTCATTCTTCTACTCCTGTAACGGGTTAATTGGTTTTGTGTGAGTTGTTAGCACTCGCTGCTCGTGACTGCTAATCATACCCCAATATATACCCTCAGGTTCCCAAAATCAACAGACTGCGCCTGCTTTCTTCTTATGTAAATAATGAAGTTACACAAAAAGGAGAGGCGTGACAATGATAGTCACGCCTCTATACGCCATAATGGCATTAGTTGGCAGTAGTGATGAGACGGCTCTTTGGGTCAGCCTCGATACCTTAAGGCCGCATAATCCCAGCCATCCCTACGGACAGTCCTGCGTCACCACATAATTGCGATAGGGTTCTGAAAGCGGCCCGTCTGTGAATGTCGCAGTGCCAGGATTGTACGTGCGCGTGTCGACCAGGGTCCAGTCTGTATCCAGACCGCCATCGGGATTTCCATCATTACTCTTGATGGCCGTCCTCCAAATGTGGTAATTACCAAGCTGCGGTGCACTAAATGAGAGTCGCACAGAGTCCTGGGGTCCCGGCACACGAATCAAGGTGAGTCCCGTCACCGAGTCGCACGGCTGCTGGGGCACCGTATAACAGGTGTCAATATGCAGCACATATTGTCCGCAGCCGTCGTAGCCTTCAATGTGGAGGTAATGCACTCCGGCATTGAGCGGAACGCAGAGGAGTTCCGAATAAAACGGGTCCCATTCACAATCGAAGTTATCGTCGTTCTCGTCAATGATTGCTCCGAGATCATCTGTACAGCATGTGTCCACGATCACCAGATAAGTGTCGTAAGTGGTCAGCTCATCGCACAGCGTGAATGTCCAGCCGCCCTGCCATGGCAGGACCAGGCGATAGATGTGGTCGGCGGTTTGAGTATCGCTCAGATCGCAATCCTGTCCGGCACACGACGAACGACGCGGCGCGACGAAAGGCAACACGCTTAGCTCGGGCGCTGTAACCACAAAATCCGCGCAGCCGCGGACGTGTACCTGAGTCAGGCATTCGTTGTTGTTCGTCTGCTGATCACCCGTCAAGGTCACGAATACTCTAAGGTCGAAGTTGCCATCGGAATTCGGAGTCGTAATAGGAACTGCAAAGGTGTGAACTTCAACTCCACCGGGTTGAATGGGGGAAGTGGGTTCTGTTATGATTGGGTTCGTGCGGTATTGATAGCTCACCGTGCCGGTTGCAGTGGCGCTTCCTGCATTGATAATGTCGACCGTAACTGGCAACGTCATGTTCTGATCCTGTGCACCGTACGGGCTCGACACAGAATAAACAGCCAAATCATTCGCGAAATTCGCCTGACGCGCGAACACGACAGCCCGGTTCACACTGTTGCTGTTTGCTGGTAACACGTTGCCCGCCGACCTGCAGACATATTCCAGACCGTGATTCGCTCCCGGTGCGTCAATGCCCATCACGAATGGATCGCGATAGTCCGGGGTCGTGATTCTGCGGACTTGAATTTTGATCGTTCCATTGGCGAAGAGAATCGCCTCGAACCAATAGCGGGTGGTCAACACATCATCATCTTCATTCGTCTCAGCGTATGCATAAAGTTTGTTCCACTCGACCACGACGCGTGTGCCAAAGTCCCTCCAGCGCACCCACGGGCCAATGTCGTCGTTGTTGCATCCGCCCACGTCCGCGGCAACCATATCATGCCACAAAGCCGCTATCCTCGGTGAATCCGGTTCCGCGGCACCAAACGGGCAATAGTTCTCGTAATCCCCATTTGGTCCGGCGAAATCAATCAGACCATTGGTGTTGACCCAAATCGTGTCGTAGCTCACGCCATAGAATGGGAAGTTGAAGCTGAGCGGAATCGCCATGATACCGTCATCACCTTCGGGGCCATCATTGGCCGATGCATCACCGCAAACATCAATCCACTGGTAGTTTACGGTATCTTGATCCAGATTGTCCACCCAACGATAGCCAAAGGCATCCGGCCCGCACGAGGCATCCAGCGGGTTGCGCTCAAACACTTGTTCATTCCGAAAATGCTCTCGGTAAGCCGTGATCAGCCGCTTCTGTTCGGGTGTCGCGGTCCCCGATTGTTTCCATGCACTGTAGGCCTGCTTACCCGCAAGAAGATACTCCTTGTCAAGCGCGGGTGCACCGATACCCGGCAACACCATGGCTATAGCGAGAGAAAAAATGACGACGATACCGCGCATAATGCCTCCGGATGAGTTTGACTTACTCGACACTGCGAATACTCTTAGCCATTCAATATACACTGACAGCAGACAGGAAGTCAATAGAGACTGCACACCTATCCAAAAAACTCGGTCCGGCTTGCAGCCGGACCGAGTGCTTAGTTATCTTGGATTTCGCAGTCGAAAGCATGGGCCTCCCAAGGCTCCATATCCAAATAGAGGCCGCCCATCATCAACTCCAAGCCGTCCCGTACGAACACCTTTCCGGTCCATTGATCTCGCAACACAACATTTTTTCCCTGCAGTGAACCAGAGAACACGGGGTCAACGCGGCACTGTGAGCGGCTGTCGGACCAGTTCACAAAAATTCGCAGGTGGTCGGATCCCAAATCATAGGCCTGCCCAAGAATTCTGGTGTATGTTTCGCTGCCACTCCATGCCGGTCGACTCGAGAGCAATCGCCATGCGCCGTTCCGGACAGTCTCGCGCGTGATAACCGAAAAAATACGATCATATATTCTTCTGATCGCCAAGTTCGGTTCCTCTCGAGGCTCACGCAGCAGTTGCACGGGGATGCGAATTCTTCGGCCTTCGGTCTGTCCCTCATAAATCAGCCGCGAACCGGGCAGGGAAAACAGCCAGCTTGCCGCAGTATTCAATTTGCGAATATCGAGCTGCGCGGCGATGCGTTTCTCATCATGATTCTCCAGAAATCGCAGCATTCCAAGGTGCTCGACCATCAGCAAGTCGAAGCGCTCCCGTGTGAGCGGCTTTCCGGCCACGATTTCATCCATCGGAGTTTTGTCGTAGCACAAATCAAAACCCTGCTCATGCAGTTTTCGCTCGAGATTCCAATAGACCTCGGCAATAAAACAAAAATCCGGATGACGCTCCTTCACCATCGTGATAGCCTTCGGCCAGAACTCGGTCATCGACGAAGAATCGGAGACGGACGAAGACAGCAAGACTCCCCAGGTTTTCTCGAACACATCACGTAAAATCAGCATCGCGACATCACACCGAACTCCGTCACAAATGGCCGCTATCCGAAGTAACTCAGATCGCTGCGCCTCCTGCACCTCCGGTTTCCGGTAGTCAATTTGAGCCGTATCGCTCCAGCCGTCAAAGTAAGGATCGCGTCCGTGGGCAATCACCCGCGGACCGTCACACGTTTCAGCACGGAAATAGTTCTGCGGCTGACGCGCCATCAGTTCCGCAGTGCCCTGAACAAAACGCTCAGGATGGTCATAAATCCACGGATGGTCGCGCGCAATGTGGTTGGGAACGAAGTCCAGTATCAGACGGATGCCGCGCAGGTTCATGCGGGACCGCAGGTCAGCAAGCGCAGCTTCGCCGCCCCATTCCGGATTCACAGCATATCCACGAGTGGCGTATGGCGATGCGGTGAGATCTTCTTCGTGCAGATCGGGCAAACTGCGCATGCAATCTTCACGCACGCCCGGATGTGTTTTGGCAATCTCTTCAGCTTTCGGACTCGGCAGCCAGACTCCCATCAGCCACACGGCATCATAGCCTGTGCGCTGCCAGTCGTTCAAAATGGAGTCCGGAATCTCGCGGAAGGACGGGGACGATCCCAATCCGAGTGTGCGAATCCAGACGCGCGTGTTTATTTCAAGAATGAGCTTTGGTGCAGGCAATGAATCTGTAGATGTTGTTACTTGAGCCAGATTTGTGGTTGTTACTTGAGCAGAACAAGTTTTTTCGCTGCGGCGAAATCACCGCTCTCAAGTTGGTAGAAATAGATTCCCGAACCCAACGACGCCCCACTCAAGCGGACGGAGTGTCGCCCGGCCGGAAGATTGGCTTCCGTGAGGGTCTGAACTTCTTCGCCGAGCAGATTATAGAGACGAAGAGATGTGCGGCCAGCCGCTGCAAGCACGAACTCAATCTCTGTAGTGGCGTTAAATGGATTCGGGTAGTTTTGACCGAGTGAAAATTCATGTGTGACAAGAACACGCGGCGCGGACGCGTTCAAAGGGGTCAATCGGACATCCAGCACGACCATCGAATCCACACGGATGAGCACTTCTGCAATCGTCGTGTCTGCGTAGCCCAAGGCTCGCGCAAGTACGGAATGGAATCCCGCGGCCAGCGATACAAATTCAAATTGCCCTTGGGCATTGGTGAGCAGGGTGTCCGTGTGCCCGCTCACACTGACCAAAGCTCCTTCAATTGCTCCTTCAGTTTGAGCGTCTAGTATCCGCCCGCTCAGCATGCCCTGAACTTCGCGAACTTCAGTCGTGAATACGACTGATCGTCCGGGAACAAGCGGCCCGGCTCCGGGCGCCGCGGTATGGGCGTGTCGATACTGCAACCCGATAAGATTCCCCGGTGCCTGTATGCCAATCGTGCTGTATGGGATATCGTCATTGTTGCCAATCACCTCCGTTATGGTGTGGTACTGAAATACAATGATGCCGTTGCCAGTTTGAGTCGGGTAGGACACGGGATCCAGCAAAATAGCCTGGAATCGCTGGTCGAACGGAGAACCGAGAGTCCGGCCATGCCACTGGATAATATAGCGGGAGTCGTCCGCATCAAAATACTCCCACACGCCCAGCCCGTTCACGTTGCCGGTCTGTAAGTCTTCCCAATACGGTGCGATCATGGCGTCAGGTGCCTGTTGTCCCGGAATCGGGTAGTTGATACTTTGATCCTGCCCGGAATGATCACCGAGGGCCGCCCAGCCGTTGGAACAGATTGTTATCTGGGCATACTCTTGTCCATAAAATGTAAATGGGAAGGGAAGATTGCGCACGACCGAGTAAGGTGTACCGTTGCTTGGAGGTTCCAATCCCGGATCATTAATCTGCAAATTGACCCCGATTGGGCTAAAGTCCTCCCACCAGTAGGCCATAGACTGAGTATAACCTGTGTCTATGTCCTCATACGCATAATAGCCGTAGGCATCCGGTCCGGTCGGATCGGTGGGCAAAGTCTGGCCAATCTGCATTGCAAAAGCTAAAGTGTCAAATCGTTCTAAATTATCAGATACGATGAGCCACATGTTTGCATTGGTACCGGGATAGACCTGCGGGTGGGCGGCAAGTTCGCATAGCCAGCCAGCATTGGGCGCACTCGCTCCGGGTGCAATATCTCCAAAAGCGGTCTGAGGTGTGAGGACTGTGATGTACGGATTTCGGCTGACAAGTTCTCCGCTAACCGCAACCAAATCGGTATTACCCTGATTCGAGATCGTGATGCTCAGATTGGCAGTCTCCCCCGGATCCAGCAGCAAATCGCCATTGCCGCCCGTGGCATGCTGCGCCACAAAAACAGGCATGCCGGAATGCACGAACAACGTAACTTGGCTCAGTGTCGTGTCAGCACTCGAAAACGTCATGAGCAATTCCAGTGCAACGCATTCGTCATAGTATGCTTCGTTATCCAGGCTAAAACGAAACGGCGCCGAACCGAGTGCTGAGTCCCGCGGCGCCAGATCCGGATAAGTTGTCGTGTTGGCGATAAACGTGACGTGCGGATTCTGCGAAGTCACCCGGGCGGCGATATCTGTGGCGTTGCCGGCCATACCGAGGTTTTTGACATAGGCGTACAGATCAACTATCTCCCCG